>NZ_CP013002.1:742500-927500 GCF_001414055.1 Caulobacter henricii
GAACAGGTCGGCCGGGTCGAGACGGTTGCCCCAGAAGGCGACGGCGCCCTGCGCCTGACCCTAGGGACGGGCTTTGCCGACCTGGAGCTGGGGGAAAGCGTCGCCGTCAACGGGGTCTGTCTGACGGTCGTGCGGCATGATGCTCGCGGCCTGGCAGACTTCTTCGTCAGCCCGGAAACCCTGGCTCGTACCAATCTGGAGCGGGCGGAGGCGGGGGCTGCTGTCAATCTCGAGCGGGCCGTGACCCTGGCCACCCGCCTGTCGGGCCATCTGGTCCAGGGCCATGTCGATGGCCAGGCACGGCTCGATCAGGTGATCGACGATGGCGGATCCTGGAGGATCGGGCTGAGCCTTCCTGCGGCCCTGCACCGCTTCTGCGTCGAGAAAGGCTCGATTGCCCTGAACGGCATTAGCCTGACCCTTAACAGTGTCGCAGCCTGTGATGCCGACGGCCGGTTCCAGATCGGCCTGACCCTGATCCCGCACACCTGGGCCCATACCAACCTTCAGCACGCCATGATCGGAGATCCGATCAATGTCGAGGTCGACGTGCTGGCCAAATATGTGGAGCAGCTATGTCACGCCTATCTGAAGCCCTCGACCGTCTGAAGCAGGGCGGCATGATCGTCCTCGTCGATGACGAGGATCGCGAGAACGAGGGCGATCTGGTCATGGCGGCCGAGTTCGCCGATGCCGCAGCCATCGCCTTCATGGCGCGAAAGGCGAGCGGGCTGATCTGTCTGACCCTTGAGCCTGAGGCGGTCGATCGGCTCGGTCTGCCCCCGATGGTGAGCGATAACCGGACCAGCCGGCAGACCGCTTTTACTGTCTCGATAGAAGCTGCCGAAGGTGTCGATACCGGCATATCGGCTTTCGATCGTGCACGGACTATTTCGGCTGCCGTTGCACCGGATGCAGGTGCGCAGGACCTGGTCTCGCCGGGCCACATCTTTCCTCTGCGGGCCCGGCCGGGCGGTGTGCTGGAGCGCGAGGGTCATACCGAGGCCTCGGTCGATCTGATGCGCCTGGCCGGTCTTCGACCCGCGGGCGTCATCTGCGAGATCATGAAGGATGACGGCACCATGGCTCGCATGCCGGACCTGGAAGTCTTCTGTCGGGACCATGACCTTCCGCTTCTGACCATTGCCGAACTGGTGGCCCATCGCAGGGCGACGGAACTCCAGGTCGAAGAGGTGGCCTCGGCCCGATTGCCGTCCGAGCATGGCGGGGCCTTCGAGGTGCGGGCCTTCCGCAATCGGGTCGATGGTGTCGAGCACCTGGCCATGATTGCCGGCCCCCTGACCGGCACGCCCCTGGTGCGGGTCCATTCCGAGTGCCTGACCGGGGATGCTCTCGGGTCGCGTCGCTGCGACTGCGGAGCCCAACTTCAGGAAAGCCTCAGGCAGATCAGCGAAAGCGGCAATGGCTGCGTGCTCTATCTTCGCGGCCACGAGGGACGGGGCCTGGGTCTGGCCAACAAGATCCGTGCCTATGCCTTGCAGGATGAAGGGCTCGACACGGTCCAGGCCAATCATGCCCTCGGCTATGCCGACGACCTGAGGGACTACAGCGTGGCCGCCCAGATGCTCCGGGCCATGGCTGTGGAGCGCGTGAACCTGCTCAGCAATAATCCGCGGAAGGCCGCGGGCCTGCGGGCCAGCGGCATTACGGTCAGCCGGGAGCTCCCGCTGGCCATCCCCGCCAATCCCCACAATGCCGGCTATCTCGACACCAAGCGCGACAAGCTTGGCCACAGTCTGGCCCGCGCGTCCTGATCCGCAGAGAGCTTCTCATGACCCATGCCCCACTTGCACCGCGTATCGCGATCGTCGTCAGCCAGTTCAATCCCGAGGTCACCGGCGGCCTGCTCAAGGGCGCGTTGGACCTGCTGCAGGAGCGCGGCGCGTCGGTAGCGGCCAGAGACATCATTGATGCGCCCGGCGCCTTTGAACTGCCCCTGATCGCCCAGACCCTGGTGCGAACGGAGCGCTTTGAGGGCGTGGTCTGTCTGGGATGCGTGATCAAGGGCGACACGGCCCACTTCGAGTTCATCAGCCTGGGGACCGGTCTGGGCCTGATGACTGCAAGCCTGTCGACCGAGACGCCGATCACTTTTGGCGTGCTGACCACCTATACCGACGAACAGGCGCTGGTGCGCAGCAGGGACAATGCGGAGAACAAGGGCCGCGAAGCGGCCGAGGCCTGCTTTGCCACCATCCAGACCCTGAAGCGGATCCGGTCAGAGGCCTGGGACGACTAGGGCTTCTATCGAAAGGACGCAAAGCAAACGCCGTTATTCGGCGTTTGCTTTGCCCCTGATTTACGGCAGTCTTCACCCCCTGCTTTAGCCGGTAGGCTTTTCCCGGGGGGGAGATGATGACGACTTTTGCCGCGAGCGATATGCCGCCGGCCGCTGGCCCGAACTTCAAGCCCAGGCATCCCTGGGACGCCTGGTTCTTCCCGCTCAGCCTGGCGATCTATTGGGTCGGCCTCGTCATGGGGTTCGGCGGCGACATGATGCACAGGGCCAAGCTGGGCCAACTGTCTTTCCCCTTGATCGTACACGTCCACGCCGCAGTCTATGTGGCCTGGATGGTGCTGCTGACGACCCAGGTGGCGCTGATCCGCAAGGGGCGTGCAGACCTGCACCGCAAGCTGGGCGTGGCCAGTCTGGGCTTCGTGCCGGTGATGCTGGTTGTGGGCCCCATGGCGGCCTTCACCACCCAGACAGCACGCTTTGGGACGCCGGCCAGTGACCCGGCCTTCCTCGCCATCCAGCTCGGCGGTCTGGTCAGCTTCGCGATCCTGATCGTGGCGGCGCTGCTGTGCCGCAAGCAGGCCGCCCTGCACAAGCGGCTGATCCTGCTGTCCACCCTGACCATTGTCGACGCCGGCTTCGCGCGCTGGGTCGGCCCCATCTGGGGTCCGGTACTGGGCCCGGCGCTGGGGTCGCCGTTCTGGACCAACTATCTGATCCTCTATGGCTGCACGGCCGCCCTGATGCTGAGCATTGGCGTCTATGACCTGGTGACGCGCCGCCGGCTGCTGCCGGGCTATGTCCTGGGCCTGGCCCTGGCGATTTCGGGGCATGTCATCATTGTCACCGCCTATATGAACCCGGCCTGGGGCGCGTTCTGCAAGGGACTGATCGGCGGGCTCGCCGGGCACTGACCGCGCTTGCGGCGCGCGCTCTGGGCAGGCAACGTCGCGACCTTGCGTTTCCGGAGTCGCCATGCGCCTGCCCCTCGTCCTCGCCACGGCCCTGACAGCCTCAAGCCTGCTGCTGGCGGCGCCCACCCAGGCCGCTGAGGCTGCCGCACCGTCGACAGACCAGCCTCTGTTGCGGACCCTGGCGGCCGAGGTCGATGCCAAGGCGCTGGAAAGCACGATCCGCTCGCTGGTTGGCTTCGGAACCCGTCACACCCTGTCGGAGACCAAGTCCGAAACCCGGGGCATCGGTGCCGCGCGCCGCTGGACCCAGAAGCGCTTCGAGGCGATCAGCAAGGACTGCGGCGGCTGTCTGATCATCGAGACGCCCTCGGACGTCGTCACCGGCCGGCGCGTGCCCAATCCGACCGAGGTCGTCAATGTCCTGGCGATCCAGAAGGGGACCAGCGACCCCGACCGGGTGATCCTGATCGCCGGCCACATCGACAGCCGCGTCACGGACGTGATGGACTTCACCAGCGACGCCCCCGGGGCCAATGACGATGCTTCGGGTGTCGCCGCCGTGATCGAGGCGGCCCGGGTGCTCAGCAAGCACAGGTTCCCGGCCACCCTGGTCTTCGCCGTCCTGTCGGGCGAGGAGCAGGGGCTGCTGGGCGGCAAGATCCTGGCCAATCACGCCCGGGCCAAGGGCTGGAAGATCGAGGCGGACCTCAACAACGACATCATCGGCAACAGTCGCGGCCAGAGCGGGGTGATGAACAACACCCAGGTGCGGGTGTTCTCCGAGGGTACCAAGGCCGTCGAGACGCCGGAGCAGGCCAATAGCCGCCGCTATAACGGCGGCGAGGTCGATAGCCCCTCGCGCAACCTGGCGCGTTACCTCGACGGGCTGGCCGATCGCTATCTGAACAATTTCGATGTGGTCATGGTCTATCGCACCGACCGCTATGGCCGCGGCGGTGACCAGGTGCCGCTGCTCGAGGCCGGCTATCCGGCCGTGCGGGTCACCGAGGCGGCCGAAAACTATGACCGCCAGCACCAGAACCTGCGCACCGAGAACGGCAAGGCCTATGGCGATGTGATCGAGGGCGTGGATTTTGCCTATCTGTCCCAGGTCACCCGGCTGAACGTGGTGGCCATGGCCAGCCTCGCCTCCGCCCCGCCGCCGCCGTCTGGCGTCAAGATCGAGGGCGCGGTCAGCCCCGATACCAAGGTCTCGTGGGCGGCGACGCCGCGTGCCGCCGGCCATCGCGTCTGGTGGCGCGTGACCACCGATCCACAATGGCGCCTGAACCGCTGGGTCGCCGGTCCGGCCACGAACGCCACCCTCAAGGACGTGGTGATCGATGACTTCTTCTTCGGCGTCTCGGCGATCAGCCCCGACGGCTGGGAAAGCCCCACGGTGTTCCCCGGCGCGGCCGGCAGTTTCGAGAGCCCGCCGCCGGTGGCAGCGACGCCCCCCGTCAAATAGATTAGCCGATCAGCCCTGGATCGTTCCGCTTCAGCCAGGCCGCCGCGTAGGAGCAGATCGGGACGATCTTGCAGTCCTCGGCGCGGGCGACTTCGGCGATCTGGGCCATCAGGCGGCCGGCTGCGCCTTGGCCGCGCAGGGCCGGGTCGCTCTCGACATGGGGGATGACGAGGCGACCGGGCTCGCGGCGATAGTCGGCAAAGGACAGCAGGCCTTCGGTCTCGAGCTCGAAACGGGCCCGGGTCGTGTTGTCGCGGAAGGCGTCGGTCATGACAGCGGGACCTAAACCAGCTCGATCGCCATGGCCGTGGCCTCGCCACCGCCGATGCACAGGGACGCCATGCCCTTCCTGCCACCCCGCGCCTGCAGGGCGCTGATCAGGGTGCAGAGGATCCGCGCGCCCGAGGCGCCGATCGGATGGCCCAGGGCGCAGGCCCCGCCATTGACGTTCAGCCTGTCGGCGGAAAAGCCCAGCTCCTGCTGGGCGATCATGGCGACCACGGCGAAGGCTTCATTGACCTCCCAGAGGTCGACATCGGAAACCTCCCAGCCTGCCTTCTTCAGCGCCTTGCGCATGGCCGGAACCGGGGCGGTGGTGAACAGGCCGGGCTCATGGGCGTGGGCGGCGTGGGCGGCGACGCGGGCGACGACCTTCAGGCCCAGGCGGTCGGCCACGCTCTGGCGGGTCATGACCAGGGCAGCGGCACCGTCACTGATCGAACTGGAGTTGGCGGCCGTAATGCCGCCGTCGCGGCTGAAGGCCGGGCGCAGGGTCGGGATCTTGGCGGGATCGGCCTTCAGGGGCTGCTCGTCCTGCTCGACTACCTCGGTGCCCTTGCGGGTGGTGACCGTGACCGGGGTGATCTCGGCCTTGAAGGCCCCGCCCTCGATGGCGGCCTTGGCCTTCATCAGGCCCCGGGTCGCATAGTCGTCCATGGCCTCGCGGCTGAACTGATAGGTGGCAGCGGAGTCCTCGGCAAAGGCCCCCATCAGCTTGCCCGGCGTATAGGCGTCCTCGAGACCGTCCAGATACATGGAGTCCCACATCTGGTCGTGACCGATGCGGGCCCCGGCCCGGTGTTTGGACAGCAGGTAGGGCGCGCCGGTCATGCTCTCCATGCCGCCGGCCACGATCAGGTCGGCGCTGCCGGCGGCCAGGGCGTCATGGGCCATGATCGCCGCCTGCATGCCGCTGCCGCACATCTTGTTGACCGTGGTGGCCTCGACCGACAGCGGCAGGCCCGCGCCGACGGCCGCCTGGCGGGCAGGGGCCTGGCCGAGGCCGGCCGGCAGGACGCAGCCCATGAAGATCTGCTCGACCAGATCGCCCGACACCCCGGCCCGCTCAATGGCCGCCTTCACCGCGGCCGCGCCCAGCTCGGTCGCCTTGACCCCGCCAAGTGCGCCCTGAAAGCCGCCCATCGGGGTGCGGGCGAACGAGACGATGACGACGGGATCGACGGCCTGGGACATGGATGGTCTCCGGATTTGAGAATTTCGGGGCGGAATAGACCCTGTGATGCCTGTGGCGCGCAAGTGAATTGCAGAAAGGGGAGGCGAGGTCGGAAACGGATCGGCGATCCTCGCCTCCAAGGGGGCAACCGAGGTAGTCAGTTGTGATAAAAAACCTACCGCCGTTCATCCTCAAACGCAACGCTCTCTTGCATTCCCCGAAGGAACGCCGCACCTTCGGATCATGGGCCGCACCGCCGACTACACCAACGAACGCTGCAGCATCGCCGCCACCCTTGAGGTCGTGGGCGATCCCTGGACCCTCCTGATCCTGCGCGATGCGTTCGGCGGCGTGAAGCGCTTCGAGCAATGGCAGGAACGGCTGGGCGTCGCCCGCAACGTGCTGGCCTCGCGGTTGAAGAGCCTGGTCGCCCACGGGGTGATGGAGGCGCAGCGCTATTCCGAGCGGCCGCCTCGTCAGGAATATGTTCTGACCGCCAAGGGGCGCGATCTCAGTCCCGTGCTGCTGACCATGGCCGAATGGGGCGATCAGCATGTCTATGGCCTGGGTAATGGTCCGGTGCACTTCGTGCACAAGACTTGCGGCCATGATTTCCATCCCCGGATAGCCTGTGAGGCCTGTGGCGAGGTGATCGACAGCGCGGACCTGAAGCGGGTCGTCCACGATACGTCCCAGACCGTCGGCGAGGCCCTGGAGGCCGTAAAGGTCGCCGCCGAATAGCCCAGGCTTGGGCCAATTTGTCGCATGCGACGTCTGGCCCCGGGCTTACCGAATATTCAGGGCTTGTCCTGCATCCTGATCGGCAGTCCGGGGGCAGGCATTGATGGCGACCGTCAAGACTATCGCGCGTATCTTCTCGGTCCGTCAGGACCGTCCGGACCTGCTGATGGCCCAGGCGGCGGCCTTCACCCGCCAGGTGCCGATGATGTACCTGGTGCTGCTGGTCAATGCTTTCGCCCTGGCCGCCACCCATTTCAAGTCCGCGCCGCTCAGCCTGACAGTCGGTGGCCCGATCTGCCTGACCCTGATCTGCGTCTGGCGCATGGTCGGCTGGATGCGCCTGCGCCACCACGGCTTTGACGCCGCCCGGGCCGGCAAGATGCTGCGCGGGACGGTCGTGGCTGCCGGGGGGCTATCGGTTTGCTTCAGCGCCTGGTCGCTGTCGCTCTATCCCTATGGCGACGCCTATCAGCAGAGCCATGTGGCCTTCTACATGGCCATCACCGTGATCGCCTGCATCTTTTCCCTGATGCACCTGCGCGCGGCCGCTCTCGTGGTCACCCTGGTTGTCCTGGGGCCCATGGCCCTGTTCTTCGGCCTGAGCGGCAAGCCGGTGTTTGCCGCCATCTCGGTCAATGTGGTCGTGGTCGCGGCCGTGATGATCGTGATCCTGTTGATTCACTATCGCGAGTTCTCCGACCTGGTGGCGTCGCGCAGCGCCCTGATCGAAAAGGCTGCTCAGGCCCAACAGTTGAGCGATGAAAATGACCGTCTGGCCAATCTCGACAGCCTGACCGGCCTGCCCAATCGCCGGCGGTTCTTCGCCGAGCTGGACGCCCATGTGGCCCGGGCCCGCCGCTATGACCGCAGTCTGCTGGTCGGGGTCATCGACCTGGACGGTTTCAAGCCGATCAATGACGCCTTTGGCCATGCCACGGGCGATCGACTGTTGACCGAGGTCGGTCGGCGTCTGGAGGCCTTCGGCGCGCCCCCGCTTTTCGCGGCCCGGCTCGGCGGCGACGAATTCGGCCTGATCATCGATGCCCATCTGACGCCGGACGCCGTTCGGGCACTCGGACGCGATCTCTGTGACCTGCTGCGCGCGCCGTATCGCCTGCCGGGGGTCACCGCCCAGGTCGGCGGCTCGGTCGGATTCTGCGCCTTCCCGGCCGGAGGCCAGACCAGCGAGCAGTTGTTCGAACGGGCCGACTACGCCCTCTATCACGCCAAGCAGAACCTCAAGGGCACGGCCGTCGTCTTCGACGAGCGTCACGAGGCAGACATCCGCGAACTGAGCCGCGTCGAACAGGCGCTTCGCCGGGCCAATCTCGAGTCAGAACTGCACATCCATTTCCAGCCCATCGTCGACACCAGTGCCAAGCGCACGGTCGCCTTCGAAGCCCTGGCCCGCTGGTCGAGCCCGGAACTGGGCGATGTGCCGCCGGGCGTCTTCATCGATGCGGCCGAGCGCTCGGGTCAGATCGTCGAGATTACCCGGATCCTGGTGGCCAAGGCCCTCAGCGCGGTCCGCAGCTGGCCGATGGACATGCGGGTTTCGATCAATCTGTCGGCCCGTGACATCGCCTCGATGGAGTCGGTCGCTCGCCTTGTCGACATCGTGCAGGAGAGCCAGGTCGCCCCGCACCGCATCGATTTCGAGATCACCGAAACGGCGATTGTCTGTGATTTCGACCAGGCGCGCGCCGCCCTGATGACCTTCCATGCCCTGGGGGTCCGCACGGCCCTGGATGACTTTGGCACCGGCCATTCCAGCCTTAGCCATGTCCGACTGCTGCCGCTGGACAAGCTGAAGATTGACGCCAGCTTCATTGCCGACATCGATCACCACGCCGCCAGCGAGGATATCGTCAAGACCGTGCTGCAGCTTTGCCGCAACCTGCGGATCGACTGTGTCGTCGAGGGCGTGGAGACCGAGGACCAGCTGGACAAGGTCATGTCCCTGGGCGGGGTGGTCATGCAGGGCTATCATTTTGCCCGACCGATGCCGGCCTCCAGCGTCGCGACCTATCTGTCGGAGGAGGCCGCCATCGCGATCGCCCACAATGGCGTGCGCCCGACCGCCGCCCAGCGCGCCGCGCGCCTCTGGTTCGACGAGGACGGCCTGCAGGGTCTGGGCTAGGGCGCTCGACGCGCCCTAGGCTGAAACCAGTCCCGGCAAGGCGGCGGCGTGGGGCGACATGGCCTCGGCAGTCTGGCGGAGCTCGCGACGGATCTGTTCGAACTCCGTGGCCACACGGTCGATATCATGCAGGTCCACGAGCGGGTCGTAGGTGCGGGGACGTATGCCCTGGCCCTCGAGGACCGCCTGCCAGCTGGTGGCCGTGAACATCTCCTCGGGATGCTGGGAGAGCCGACCGCAGGCCCGGAACAGGGCCAGTCGGCGGGTCAGGGTTTCGGGCAGGACCATCTCCCGCCGGTCCCGCCAAAGCGGTTCGTCCCTCTGGTTGGCGTGATAGTGAAGGACAATGAAATCGCGGATGCGCTCGAAATCGAGCTGGATGCGGTCGTTGTAGTCGTCGGCCTGGACCGGATCCCAGGCCTTGCCGGGAAAGGCCGAAAGGAACTTCAGAAGCCCGGCCTGGATCATGTGGATGCTGGTCGATTCCAGGGGCTCGATGAAGCCGCTGGCCAGGCCCAGGCTCAGCACATTCTTGTTCCAGGCCTTCCTGCGCCGTCCGGTAACGAACCTCAGGCGGTTGGGTTCGGCCAGAACGGTTCCGCCCAGGCTGGCGCGCAGGGTCGCCTCGGCCGTGTCGTCGTCGATGTAGCGGCTGGAATAGACATAGCCATTGCCGTCGCGGTGCTGCAGCGGAATGTTCCAGATCCAGCCGCCGGCCTGGGCCGTTGACCGCGTAAAGGGCGACGGCTCGCCCTCGCGCGTGCAGGGCATGGCCATGGCCCGATCGCAGGGCAGCCAGTGAGACCAGTCCTCGTAGCCGGTCTTCAGGGCCTCCTCGATCAGCAGGCCGCGAAAGCCAGAGCAGTCGATGAAGAAGTCACCGGCGACGCGGCGGTCGCCGTCCAGCCTCAGGGCCTCGATGAAGCCGTCCTCGCCGCGCTGATCGACGCTGACGACCTTGCCTTCGATGCGGTTGACGCCCAGGCGCTCGGCATAGGTCCTCAGATATCGGGCATAGAGGCCGGCATCGAAGTGAAAGGCCGAGCCGAAGGTCGACAGGGGCGAGCGCGGATCCTGGCTCTGTTGGCCAAAGCGGCCCCGCCGTGCGGCCTGGGCGCAGAGCGAATAGTCTTCCAGTGCGCCCGCCTTGCCCAAGCCTGACAGCTTCAGCCAGTACTGATGGAAATAGCCGGGGTCGGGGGCGGTCCCATAGACGCCGAAAGGATGGAAGTAGGCTTCGCCGGGCCGGGTCCAGCCGCGGAACTCGATCCCCAGCTTGTAGGTACCCTTGGTTTCGCGGACGAACTCGGCCTCGTTCAGGCCCAGGGTCTGGTTGAAGCCGCGAATGGGCGGAATGGTGGCTTCGCCGACTCCCACCGTGCCGATCTCGGCGGACTCGACGAGGGTAATCGCGCAGCGCCGGCCCAGGGCGCGGGCCAGCAGGGCCGCCGCCATCCAGCCGGCCGTGCCGCCGCCCAGAATGGTGATGGCACCTGGCAGGTTGTCGGTCTGGGGATTGATCACGGGCTAGCTCCTCAGGCGCTGGCGATCATGATCGGCCACGCGCCGGACACAAGTCCGGGACCGCCTCGCAGGAAGGCGGCCCCGGTGAAGTTTAAACGGAGGGTGGGGGAGACCAAAGCCCTCCGTCAGTACAGGTTACAGTCCGAGCTTGAACCGGGCGCCGATCGAGACGCGACGGTCGCCGCCGACAAAGCGGAACGGCAGGCCCGGGAACTGCAGGTAGGTTTCGGCGTCCTGCTTGGTCAGGTTCGACCCTTCCAGGGTGAGCTTGAGGGCCGGGGTCACCTCAAAGGCGACCTGGCCATCCAGCTGGCCATAGGCCTTGTTGTAGATCCCCAGGGTGTGGACGTCGTTGCCCGAACCGAAGCCGAAGTTGCCCAGATAGGCCTTGTCACGCCAGGCATAGGAGAGGCGCGACGAGAACGGACCGGCTTCATAATAGCCCTGCACGTTGAAGGCCGACTTGGACACGCCCGGGATCGGCAGGCTCTTGGAGTAGTCGTTGCTGTAGGGCGACTTGGAGTCCGAGTAGGTATAGTTGGCCGTGAAGCCGAACCCGAAGTCGAAGGCGTACTGAGCCTGGAGTTCAACACCCTTGATGGTGCCGCCCTGGCCGTTGACCACCGATGAGAACGGCCCGACCGAGCTGCCCGCCACCGACTGGTCCTTCACCGAGACGCTGTAGGTGTTGGAGACGATGAACGAGTCCACGGTCTTGTAGAAGAAGCCGCCCGAGATCAGGCCCTGGGGACCGAAGTAGCGCTCATAGGCGACGTCGAACTGCGAGGCCCGGAAGGGGTCGAGGTTCGGATTGCCGCCGCTGCCGTTGGTGTAGAGGAACTTGTCCAGGTTCGGGCCGGGGTTGGACGAGCGCGTGAAGTTGTACGAAGCGCCCTGGCCGAGGTCGAACAGGTTCTGGGACGAGACCACGCGGGCCGCGCTGGCGCGGACCTTGTCGGTGTCATTGATCTCGAACACGCCCGACAGGCTGGGCAGGACGTCGGTGTATTCACGAACCGTACGCGAGGCGTCTGGGTTCTTGAGAACGCCGTTCCAGCTGTCGGTGCCCCACCACAGTGGCGTGACCGGCGTGTTGGAAGCTTCGATGACCAGCTTGGTGTGAACGATCCGGACGCCGGCATTGATGTGATAGGCGTCGTCCGCGTCGCCCAGGTCGGCCATGGCATAGGACGATGTGGTCTTGTCGCTGATCTTGAAGGACTCGATGGGGTCCTTGTAGAAGCCGAACTTGGTCGAGGGGTAGAGCGACTGGATCCAGTCGACCGGATTCTTCATCTGGCCGTAGTCCTGGAAGATCGCCGTAACGCCGTTGACGTTGGCCGTGACCGCACGCGACGGATTGGTCGCTGCCGTCTGGTAAGGCGTGATGACGGCCGGCGAGTTGCCGAAGCGCGAGCAGCCAAAGGTGGCGATGTCGCACTTCTTGAGGCCGATGGCACCGTCCTGGAAGTAGCCGAGCGGCGTCCAGTCCACGAAGGTGCCGCCCACGGTCGTGCCCTGGGCCGTCGCCGGCAGTTCGCCCTTGGCCGAGTAGTCGGCGAGATAGCGGCCATAGGTCGAGTCGATCTTGCGGTCGGAGTAGCGAGCTCCGAAGCTAAAGACCAGGCCGGCCTCTTCGGCGAAGCTCGGCGTGTACTTGAAGTCGCCGGTGAGCGCCGTGTCCTTGATCTCGGTCTTGTCACCGAAGGCCCAGTGCGACTTGAAGAACACCGAGGTCGGTGTCGCCATCGCCGTCGCCAGCGCCGCCGAAGGCGTGAAGGTGGGATAGGCGCCGTTGGTGAAGCCGTAGGTCGCGACCAGCGGAGCAGTGGCATTGGGCGCGAAACCGCTGAGGCCGTTGCGCACACCGTACTGCGTGTAGCGCGTGTCGACCTGGCCGGAGTTCGAGGCGTAGTCCGACTTGGACACTGCAGCGCGGACCTTGCCGGTCAGAGGGCCGCCATTGTCCCAGTTGGCCACAACCTGGAAGTTGTCGGTCTTGGCTTCGGCGTCCTTGGCGAAGGTGTCACCTTCCGACGAGTTGGCCGTGACATTGCCCGACTGCAGGATGCCGTCGTTGATGACCAGGCCCTGGGTATTGTAGGTCGCGTTTTCGTTGGCGTAGGCCCACTTCAGCGAGTGCTCGCCGGTAAAGATCTTCAGATCCGAGTGGAACCAGTCGGCCTGGACCGACAGCGAGTCAGAGACGCGCAGGTCGGCGTTCAGCGAGAAGGCTGTCCGTTCACGCTCCTGATGGCGGTTGTTGGTGTAGCGATATTCGGGCGACCAGACATTGGCGGTGCCGGAGGCCACCTGGGTGTTGCCGTTCGCCGTGTTGCGCGACTTGAAGGCCCAGTTGCCACGGTTCTCGCCGCTCAGGATCTCGGTATCGACATTGGTCTGATCCCACGAGAAGCTGCCGAGCAGGCCGAAATTGTCGCTGAACTTGTGGCCCAGAACGACCGAGACCTGGGGCTTGGCCTTGCCCTTGAAGGAGCCCTGATTGTAGCGCAGGTCGGCCGAGAGGGTGGTGTCATTGCGCAGGTCGAGTGCGTTGCGGGTCTTCAGGTTGACCGTACCGCCAAGGCCGCCTTCGATCACGTCGGCACGGGGCGACTTGATGACGTCCACACCGGCCAGCAGATCGGACGGGATGCCTTCCAGGGAGTTGGTCTGCTTGGCGTTGCCTTCGCCGAGACGGAAGGCTTCAAGGCCGGACAGGAAGGTGTCGCCGTTCAGCAGGGTGACGTTCTGGTCGAGGCCGCGGATGCGGACCTTGGTACCCTGGCCATTTTCCCGGTCGATCTGAACGCCGGGCAGGCGCTGCAGCGACTCCGAGATGTTCTGGTCGGGGAACTTGCCCATGTCCTCGGCGGTGACCGACTCGATGATCAGGTTGGAGTTCTTCTTGACGTTCAGCGCATTGGCCAGCGACGCCCGGAAGCCGGTCACCACGACGGCGTCGACCTCGGTCGAGGCCGGAGCGGGGGCCTGCTGCGCATAGGCGTGGCCTGCCGTGATCATGGCTAGAGCCGATGTCGCCGTGAGCAGTGTCGCCCGGGACCTGTTGAATGAGTTTTTCAAGACCTTGTACCCCTCTGCCTAGTTGACGCGTGGAGCCGCACGCCCTGAGGGATGCCCTCAGGGTGGAACCACGCTTGCTGTTGGGATGCCTGACGCACCCTCCCTCTGCTGATCCCGGCATCTCTTCGGAGCCGGTGACTTGAGCCGCGTGGCCCAAAGGCAGCGCTGTCTATTGATGGAGACAGCGCTGTCAGCAAAAGCCAAATAGCATTGTTCAAATTCTTATTGCAAGTTGTTTTAATTGGTCTGACTCGGATCTGTCCGGCCAAACGTTCCGGGGACAGGGTCGCCGGGTGGATTTGCGGGAGACGTCGTAACTTGGTCAGTCAGATCGCCCCAGGCCGAACCATGCGGCGGCGAAGTGTCGGGGCAAGTTTCTCAGGCACCAATCTGGAGCGGGCCGGCGACCACAACCAACGTGTGACCCTGCAAGCCATCCGCGCCCGTGGACCGGTCACCCGGATTGATCTGGCCGAAGTCACGGGCCTGACCCCTCCCGCAGTGGCCAACATCACAAAACGTCTCATGGACCTGGGATTGGTGAGCGAGGCCGGCCGGCTCTATGGCGGGCGTGGACAGCCTGCCATGACCCTGGTCGCCAATCCGGAGGGGTGTTTCGCGATCGGGGTTCACATCGACCGCGACCATATCACCGCCACCCTGGTGGATTTTGCCGGAGAGGTTCGCGCCCGGGCCAGCCAGGAAATCGCCTTCCCCCTGCCGGAGGACGTGTCGCGATTCTGGGCCGGTGACGGCGGTCGGGGCCTGCTGGCGGCCTTGCCCTATCCTGACCGCCTGCTCGGGGTCGGCGTCGCCTTGCCGGATGATTTCGGCAAGGTCGCCCTGCCCAATCGGCCGGCCAGTTTCGAGGCCTGGAATACCCTTGAACCGGCCAGCCTGTTTGCCCTGCCTGGCGGTCCTCCGGTGTTTGTCGAAAACGATGCCGCCGCCGCCGCCCTGGCCGAGCTGCAGTTTGGCCATGGCCTACGCAAGCCGAGCTTTTTCTACATCCTGATCGCCGCCGGTCTGGGCGGCGGCATGGTGATCGAGGGCGAACACTTCCGCGGTGACGATGGTCGCAGCGGCGAACTGGGCTTTCTGCCCATGCGCAATGCGCCTGCAGGGGCGTCAGTGCAGTCGGTGGTTTCGATGTCGGCCCTCTTTGCGCGCCTTGAGGCCGGGGGCTTTTCGGTGGTGGATCCCGGCGCTCTGCTCGACCTGCCGGCTCAGGGGCAGGCGCTCATTGGCGCGTGGATTGAAAGCGCGGCCGACGCCCTGATCGACCCCATGGTCAATATCAGCTGCCTGATCAATCCCGAGGCGGTCTATCTGGGCGGACGGCTACCGGCCGAGATCGTCGACCGGCTCGCGGCGGCACTCAACAGTCGGCTGGATGCGCTGACCGGTATCCCCGCCATGGCCAAGGCGCGGCGGGCGGCGACCTCGGCGGATGGCCCCGCCATTGGCGCGGCCATCCTGCCGATTATCGATCAACTCCTGCCTTCGCGCGCGACCCTGCGGAAGGTCGCCACGCCCTGATCACGGCAGTGAGGCCGAAGTCGGCGTGACGTTCCAGCCCCGCAAGGCCAGATCAAGTTTGTCGTTCGCCGCCCTGACCGGATAACGGACCTCGACGGTGCGCCGCTCCCCGGGCGCGAGGGTCAGGTAGTTGTCGCTGTAATAGGCCGGCAGAACCGCTCGTCCGTCGCTGGTCTTCAGGGTGAGTTTCAGATTCAGGACGGGGGCGGGGCTGGTATTGGTCACCTCGGCGACGGCCACGGCCTCGGCACCCTCGACGCGGCGGCGGATCTTCAACGACACTGCTTGGGAAGGCATGGCCGAGAGCTTGCGCGACCCTGCGGCGTCTCCTGCGATCCAGTAGGCATTGTTGGCCAGGGCCTGGCCTTGGGCCGAGGCAAGGTCGAGGCGGACGATGACCGCACCCTCGGTGGCCAGGGTGGCCTTAAGCTCCAGGGCCTTGCCGACGCTGACGCTGTCTGCCCCGGCGGACAGGATGACGACATGGTCCGACAGCAGGCGACCGTCGAGGGCAAACACCCTGACCCGCGTCCTGGCGTTGACGAGATTGATCGCGCCATTATTGACCAGGGCCAGGCGGTGGTCGGCCAGGCTCATCTGGATATGGACGGTCTCGGCGGCCTTCTTCACCCCATAGAAGGAACCGTGGGTGTCGTAGTCATGGCTGTAGATCTGCCACATGGTGCTCGGCCAGGCGGCGTGGGTCATCCACAGCAGCCGTCCGGACGATTTGGTCCACAGCTCGGCATTCATCCCTTCGAACATCGCCCGGTGGGTCTCGTAGTTCATCAGCTGGGCTTTGCGCTCGAAGTCCTCAAGGCTGGTCGCAGGGCCGAGCTTGGCGGCCATGGCGTCCTGGAAGCTCTTGACCGCGCCGTTCCCGGTCGGATGCCAGTCGTGATAGGCCCAGCTGTCGCTGATCGGCCAGAGATCCTCTTGCGGGACTGCGGCCTTGAAGGCCTCCAGCGTCGGGAAGGACGGCGTACCGACCTCCACTGAAAAGCCCTTGGCGTGCTCGCTGAAATAGGTGTCTGGCTCGCGATAATTGTAGGGGCCGCTGTTCTGCAGGTTCACCCGATTGGAGCTGCCCGTGTACCAGCGGGTGCCGTCCAGATCGTGGACGAGGGCTTCCAGTCCCTCATTGAGGATCGGCTGCGGGACGCCTTCGTTACGGCCGAACCACAGGGCGATCGAAGGGTGGTTGCGGAACCGCTTGATGACGTCGGCCGCGTTGGCCAGGAACAGCGGAACATCCTGTGGCTCAAGCTGATAGTCCTGGGTCGAGGCCCAGAAGTCATTGAGGATCAGCAGGCCGTACTCGTCCGCCAGATCGTAGAACACCTCTTCGGTGTTCTGGCCGACCCAGTTCCGGATGACGTTGAGGTGAGCCTCCCTGTGCAGCCGGAAGTAAGGTTCCAGCCGTTCGCGCTCGACCCGCTTGCGCCAGTCGTCCATGCCCCAGTTGCCGCCGCGGGCCGCGATCCGCCGGCCGTTGACCTTGATCACCAGATGGGGCGACAGGCCGGTTTCCGGGACGTCGCGCACTGCCGGGGACCGGTCGCCTTCGGCGGTCAGTGACGTGGCCCAGCCATCAGGCACCTTGCGGATGCCCTCGTGGCTGCCGTCGGTGACCTTCTGACCCAGTTGCCGGGCCTTGGCGAAGTCCACCTCCACCCGTCGCAGCTGTCCGCCGGGGTTCATCAGCGACAGGTCATAGGTGATCTGGCGCATGCCAAAGCGCAGGGTTTTCCTGTCCGAGTGCTGTCCCTCCGCGCTGGCGGTCAGGGTCAGGGCGTGTAGGGCCGGATCACCATAGCCGTTGGGCCACCACAGCTTGGGATTCCGGACTGACAAGGCCGGAAAGTCTGCCGGTTTGAAGAGGACCTCGGTCAGGCCGGGCGCGGCGAGTACGGTCTTGGCCACGCGCACATCGTCAAAGGTCGCGGTGACGGTGATCTGGGTGGCCTGGTCGCTCAGGTTCTCGACCGGGACGGTGATCTCGACATCGGCCTGGCTATTGTCTGGCTTGGGCAGGGTCGTGATGACCTGGGCGTCGCCAAGCCGGGCCGGGCCGGTCGCGCGCAGGGTGACGTCCTGCCAGATGCCGGTGTTGCGATCCCGGACGCTGGGGATCCAGTCCCACCCTTCGGAGGCGACGAAGGTCGGGCCGTCCAGGGCCATCATGCCGCCGTTCTCGCCGACCCCTGCCGTCAGGGATTCTTCATGGGCAATGCCGGGATGGGGCGGCGGAGACACCCTGACGGCCAGCACGTTGGCCTTGCCGGAGACCAGGGCACCGGTCACATCGAACTGCCCGCGGATGAAGGCCCCCTTGGTTGACCCCAGCCTCTGGCCATTCAGCCAGACCTCGCCGGCATAGTTGATGCCCTTGAAGGTCAGGAGGAGCCGCTTGCCGGACAGGTCCGACGGGGCGTCGAAGGCCGAGCGGTACCAGTAGTCCTGCTTGTTCAGGCTTTCGGGGATCAGGGTGTTGTTGAGACCATGATCGGGATCGGCATAGACGCCACGATCGACCAGGGTCGTCAGAACGGTGCCCGGCACGGTGGCCGCCCGCCAGGCGGCGGCGTCGAAGTCCGGCGTCGAAATCGCCGCGCCGCCGGCCGCCACGCTGGGCGCGTCGATCAACGACCAGCGCTTCAGGGTCCACAGGCCAGGACTGTCGGAGACCAGGGCGGGGCCGGCATAGGCAGGCTTGGCCACAGGGGTGGGCTTTGGTGCCAGGCTGTTGGGCAGGGTCCAGGGGTCCTGTGGCGCGACCTGGCCGTACATCTGTTTCACCTGGACGGGCCAGGTCGGGCTGCCGGTGTCGAACACCGTCAGGGCATCGTCGGGCGGTGAGGCGGCCATGGACGCGATCGCGTCCGGCGTCCGGGCCGTTCCGTCATAGCGGAAGCCCGCCAGATGGCCGGCATAGGGCGAGAAGCCGGGCACCTTGCGCGGAGCCAGGCGCAGGCGGGCCTTAACGGCATCACCCGGCAGGGTTCCCGTTGCGACCGGCTTGCCGTCTATAAACAGGCGCATTGTGCCCTCGGCAAAGACCGCCACAACCTGACGCCATTGGCCCGGGGTCCAGGCTACATCCGCCCGCACGGTCTGTCCGCCGCTGGTCACACCCAGGCCGGCGGCGTCGATCATCAGGTAGCGGCCCTTGCCCACGGGATCGCCGACCCCGGCGATCAGGGCCGGCGTTCCGGGCCGTTCCGATGGCCTTACCCAGGCGCTGAGCGTCCAGGCCGCTTGGGCCGGCAGGACCTTGTCCGGCGCGACTCCGGGAAGGTCGCGGGCAATTTCGTCGCCCCCGGCCGGGAAGGTCACATTGAATGGTCCGACCGCCTGCCGGGCCTGACCGGCTGTTGACGAGGCGATGATGACCGACGCCGTCAGCGCTGTGGCGCGCGCAAATCTTGAGAGCTTGCCCATGATCGTGTCTTCCTCCCTGCGCCGGCGGTGCCTTGCCCGCCCGGCTGCTTTTTGTTGTTCAGGCCAGGCCCGCGGCCAGTTCGGGGATGCCCGCAACCGGCGGGCTGAGGCCCCAGTCGGGCTGTGACCAGAGCATCGCGGCCCCCCGCACGCCGGAGGCGTCGCCCCAGTGCGCGGGGGCCAGCTTCGCGCTCCAGAGATCGGAAAAGACGTGCGGCGCGATTAGGCCGGGCAGGCGCTGATAGAGTGACTCCACCCGCGAAAGCCCGCCGCCAAAGACAAAGATCTCCGGATCGAGAATGTCGCAGATAACCGCCAGGCCACGGCCCAGACGGTCGAACAGGCGGTCCAGGGCCTCCATGGCCTCGGCCTCACCCGCCTCGGCGGCGGCGACAATCTCCTCACCCTTCAGGGTTCGGCCGGTACGGGCCTCATAAGCGCGCCGGAGGCCGGATCCGGACACCCAGGTTTCCAGGCACCCTCGTCGTCCGCACCAGCATTCGGGGCCAGGGGTCTCGTCGGCAGCGGCCCAGGGCAGGGGCAGGTGGCCCCATTCGCCGCCGATCCCGTTGGAGCCTTCGATCAGGCGTCCATCGACCACCAGTCCACCGCCGCAACCCGTTCCCAGGATCACCGCGAAGGCTGTCCTGGCCCCGGCAGCCGCGCCATCGACCACCTCCGACAGGGCCATGCAGTTGGCGTCATTGGCCATGCGGATTGGACGGCCAAGGGCCTCCGCCAGATCCTGGCTCGGCGTGCGATTATTGAGCCAGAGGGTGTTGGCATTGCGGACCCGTCCCGAGCTCGGCGAGATCGAACCGGGTGCGCCAACGCCGACGGAGCCGGGCGATCCCACAGCGGCCTCCGTTTCGACAACGAGGTCCCGGATAGATCTGATAGCGCTGTCATAGCGGTCCGGCGTTGGGGCACGCAGACGCGAAAGATAGCGGCCGTCGGGGGCGAGGGCGGCGACTTCGATCTTGGTGCCCCCGAGGTCTACGCCGATGCGTAGGCCACGACTGTCCGGCCCGACGCCGCGTGCGGCCGTGCTCTCCCCATCCACCGTTTCGCTCCTCGACATTTTGGGCTTAGTCAAAACACGCCGCATATATAAAAACAATTTGTTTTATTATTCTTTGTGCCCGCATCGAGGAGGACCTGTTCAACCCGTGAAGCATCATGCCCTCGCCGCTGCGATCGGGCAGAGGTCTTGGCGACCGGGTGACGTCATCGAGTTCGGGCGGGGCGGAGGCGGTAAGGGGACTCCGGGTCATGGTGTCCGCGAACAGCGCGACCTCGGCGTGCCGTTGAAGTCCTGGTCCAGGGAAACAATCGATCCGGACGCGGACCACGAAGACCTCGTCAAGGGTCTTGGCTGGACGCTGAAAACAATCCTGAATTGAGACCGGCGGGCCAAAATGTCACAGCCCGGTGCCTCGCCCGCTAGATCCTGTGATGGATCAGACCAGTGCCCCAAGGTCTAGACAAGCTGGTGAGCGCCCGCGTTAATCTGCCGCACGACACCTTATGACTTGAGAAATAGGCGCGCGGGTTCCGCCAGAAATTTTCGAAATACTTGAGGTGTGTTTTTCAGAATTCAGCAGCGTCGTCGTTTTCGGTACTCAATTCGTGCCCGTTAACCATCACGGTTCATACGGCATAAACTGCATGGCGCAAAAACTGCAGGCAGGCAAAAGCCCACCGGCAGTCAAAATGACGTCGGATCTCCTCGAATAGGAACCATTCGCAATGGCGCTGAATAGCATCAACACGAACAGCGGCGCGCTTATCGCTCTGCAAAACCTGAACACCACCAACTCGGAACTGTCGAACGTCCAGCAGCGCATCAACACCGGCAAGAAGGTGGGCAGCGCCAAGGACAATGGCGCGATCTGGGCTACGGCCAAGAACCAGTCTTCGATGGCCTCCTCGCTGAACTCGGTGAAGGACTCGCTGCAACGCGGTCAGTCGACCATCGATGTGGCCCTGGCCGCCGGCGACACGATCACCGACCTGCTGGGCAAGATGAAGGAAAAGGCCCTGGCCGCTTCCGACACCTCGCTCAACACCGCCAGCTTCAACGCTCTGAAGTCGGACTTTGAGTCCCTGCGCGATCAGGTGACCAAGGCCGCCACGAACGCCAAGTTCAATGGCGTCAGCATCGCTGATGGCACCACCACCAAGCTGACCTTCCTGGCCAACCAGGACGGCTCGGGCTTCACCATCAACGCCAAGACCCTCTCGCTGGCCGGTATCGGCCTGACGACCACCTCGACCTTCGCTGACGCTACCGCTGCCAAGACCATGATCGCCACGGTGACCACGGCCCTGCAGACGGCGACCAACAAGCTGGCCTCGCTGGGCACCAGCTCGGTCGGCCTGGACACCCACCTGACCTTCGTCGGCAAGCTGCAAGACAGCCTCGACGCCGGTGTGGGCAATCTGGTTGATGCTGACCTGGCCAAGGAAAGCGCCAAGCTGCAGTCGCTGCAAACCAAGCAGCAGCTGGGCGTGCAGGCGCTGTCGATTGCCAACCAGGCATCGTCCTCGATCCTGAGCCTGTTCCGCTAAAGACAAGCGGATAAGAGACGGAAAGGGCGGGTCCTCGGACCCGCCCTTTTTCGTTCAGGGCAGCAGGTTGCGGCGGAGCGCCGGAAACAGCCCGGCCAGGGCCTTTGCCACTTCGGCCGAGACCTGATCGGCCCCTGCCGGGCCCAGATGGGTATAGTCGAAGGCGAGCTTGGGCGTGCCCATGGGTTCGTCGGCAGCGGTCGGCGGCGGGGCAGGTGGAGCAGGGGGGGCAGGTGGAGGCGGAGCGGTTCCGGGGACCACCGGCTCATAGGCCTTGACGCTGATCGTCGTACCACTGCGCGCCGCCTCGACCACGGCGACCGGCGGCGGGACCTGAGCCAGGTCCAGGGCCGCGACAGGGCCCATGGCCTGGACGGAGGCGAAGCTCTGGGCATGCAGATCGATCAGCGGCACGTTCAGGGTAGCAGCCACCTCTCGGATAGCCTGCGCCCAGGGCCCCAGGTCGTCGAGCAGCTTGCCATCCTTGAACTGGCGACGGGTCAGGGGCGTGACCAGCACCGGCTGGCCGCCCGCCGCGCGGACGTCCTCGACATAGCGCTTGAGATTGGCCGGAAACTCGGTGGCCAGGTCCGTGGATCGTCCGGGCTTGCCGGGCTGATCATTGTGACCGAACTGGATCAGCACATAGGTGTCCGCAAACCCCCCGGAGCGGATCTCGTGCAGGGCGAGGGCCCAGGAGCCTTCGGCCCTGTAGCTGCCGCTGGAACGGCCCCCGCGCGCCAGGTTGATGCAGCCGATCACCGAGGTCACGTGCCGCGCACAGAAGCTGCCGCCCCAACCACTTTGCACAGCGGTCGTGGAGTCGCCGATCAGCACGATCTTGGCGGCCTTGAAGACGGGGGGATCGATCCCGGCCGTTGTCTGGGCCTGAGTGGCCGATGCGGCGGCCAACAGCCCTGTGGTCAGGGCCAGGGCTTTCAGGATCATTCCAAACCTCCATCTTCCCGGTGACGGCCGGGACCCAGATTCATCCAGAGCGGTTGCGGACTTCACCCGGGCTCTCAATCCAGCGCGCGATACCGGAAGTTCCGGAACCGCGCCGAGCCCTTGCCGGCGGCGTACAGGCCGGGTTTGAGCATCAGGAAACCGCCGCGCACATTATGGTGGTAGCCGCTGACCTCCATGCCCCGGTCAAACCGTTTCCAGGTCGTTCCGCCGTCTCCGCTGGTGTGGAAGCTGACGATGTGGCGGGTATTGCGCAGCCGCATCAGCATCTTGGCGCCATGCGGATTGGCCGGGCGACCGCGCTCGATGCCGTACTGGTGGGTGACGAAGTTCTTGGCGTCGAACCCCAGGCCGCAATAGAGCTGGCGGTCATAGAACAGGATCAGGCCGGCGCGGGTTTCGGGCTCGATCTCGATCTCGCACTCGATCTCATAGGCCTGGTCGCCATTGACGAAGATCAGGGGCGAGCCGCTGCTGGGGGCCTCGCCTGCGCCCTTCAGGGTCAGGACGCCGTCCTTGCGGCTGATGCGGTCGGCCTCGCCCGGTTTGGGGTCGAAGAAGTTCCACTGCACGCCCAGCTTGTCGGTGGTGAAGTCGTCTGACAGGGCCATGCCGTGCGGGCCAGGCTTGCCGCCTTTTGGCTTGCGCATGGGCTTGGCCAGATCGCCGCCGCCGATGTCGAACCAGCCGTCCTTCGTCCAGGTGACCGGAGCCAGCAGGGTCTGGCGGCCCAGGGTATAAAAGCCGTTTTCATAGCCGTGATAGACGGTCCACCAGTCGCCGCCGGGGCCCTCGACCAGGGTGGCGTGGCCGCGCGACCACCATTTCTCGGCATTGTCGACGGTCCGGACCAGCGGGTTGCGCGGATGGTCTTCCCAGGGCCCTGCCAGGGATTTGGCGCGGGCGACGATGACCATGTGGCCGGTCGGCGGGCCGGCGGTGCCGCCCACGGCGGTGACCAGGTAGTAGTAGTCGCCCTTCTTCATCACCTTGGGGCCTTCGGGCGAGAAGCCCTCGACGTCCCAGTCGTCGGGATAGCGCCACGGATCATAGACGTGCTCGGGCTTGCCGACGGTCGACAGGCCGTCGGGAGCCAGCTGGATGCGGTCGCCGCCCGACAGGAACAGCCAGCGCACGCCCTGCTCGTCGACCACATGGCCGGGATCGATATAGCGGGGCAGTTTCAGGTCGATCGGCTCTGACCACGGCCCCTCGATCCGGTCGGCCCAAATCACATAGCTGGTGTTGTTGCCCGGAAACTTGGCCGGAATGTAGATGTAGTAGCGGCCCTGGTGCTTGCAGATTTCCGGGGCCCAGACCGAGCCGATATTGGCCTTCAGGCTGGCCACCACCGGGGTCCAGTTCACCAGGTCGCGGCTGTGCCAGATCAGCAGGCCCGGATAGGCGTCGAACGAGCTGTGGGTCATGTAGTAGTTGTCTCCGTCCTTTAGGATCGACGGATCGGGCCGGTCGCCGGCCAGGATCGGGTTGAGGAAGGTCCCGTTACCCAGATCGGCCTTGCGCTGGCCCTCTATGCCGCGGGCCCAGGTCGGCACACCTGCAGGGGCTGGACCGGGCAGAGTGCCCATCTGGGCAGCCTGGCCGGCAGCGGGAACGGCGCTGACGGCGGCTCCGGTCAGGAGGGAGCCCAGCGCTCCCCGGCGGCTGATCTGAACCATCGGCGTATCCTTCCCAAGCTCTACAGGGCTGCGCGAACTAAGGCCGCGCTGGCGGTGTTACCGGTCACTAGGCGGCAGGAATCTCGTCTTGTCTACCGGTGTCATCAGCGAGATTTGCCGATAACGCTGTCATGGCTGGACTGGGCAGTGAAGGTGGCGACCATAGAAAAACGCCCGGAAGCGGGGCCTCCGGGCGTTCAGTGTGGGGCTCGCCCCCGCAGGGTGGTGGGTTACCCCACCATGTCTTCCAGCTCGGTGCCGCGGGTTTCCTTGATCAGCTTCTGGACCAGGAAGAACGAGACCACGGCGCTGACCGCATAGAAGCCGTAGGTCAGGGGCAGGCTGAGGGCGGCCAGGGCCGGAAAGCTGACCGAGATGGCGAAGTTGGCGATCCACTGGGCGAAGCCGGCGACGGCCAGGGCCGAGCCGCGCATCTGGTTGGGGAACATCTCGCCCAGCATGACCCACATGACCGGGCCCCAGCTGAGGTTGAAGAACACCACATAGGCATTGGCCGCGACCAGGGCGATCAGGCCGACATTGTCCGCCAGCTGCAGCGACCCATCCACCGTGGTGGCGGTCGAGAAGCACCAGGTCAGGACACCAAGGGTCACGGCCATGCCCGCCGAGCCGATCAGCAGCAGGGGCTTGCGGCCGATCTTGTCGATCAGGGCGATGGCGGCCAGGCAGGCCACGATCGACAGGGTGCCCGACAGGATGTTGATCTTCAGGCTGTCGTCCTCGGTGAAGCCGACCGACTGCCAGAGCACCGACCCGTAGTAGAAGACGATATTGATGCCGACCAGCTGCTGGAACACGGCCAGGACCAGGCCGGCCCAGACGATCGCGCGGATCTTCCGGGTGGCGGGGTCCAGCAGGTCCGAGAAGGTCGGCTTGCGGTCAGCCGACAGGGAGGCGCGGATCTCGGCCACCTTGCGGTCGCCCTGGCCTTCGCCGAACAGGCGCGACAGGATTTTCGAGGCCTCGGCCTCCTTGCCCTTGGCCACCAGATAGCGCGGGCTTTCCGGGATCGAGAGCAGGCTGAAGAAGAAGATCGCGGCCGGGATGACTTGCATCCAGAACATCCAGCGCCAGGCCGGGAAGCCGAGCCAGAACTCGGCGGTCGAGCTGCCGGCGGTATGGGCCAGCACATAGTTGGCCACGAACGCGCCGGTCAGGCCGGTGATGATCATGATCTGCTGCACGGACGAGAGGCGTCCACGGATATTGGCCGGGGTCACTTCCGAGATATAGACCGGGCACAGCACGCTGGCCGCGCCGACGCCCAGGCCGCCGATCAGGCGGAAGGCGATGAAGACCAGCGAGGTATCAGCCGCGCCGGTGCCGATCGCGCTGACCAGAAACAGCAGGGCCGAAATCAGCATCACCGTGCGGCGACCCCAGACGTCGGCGAGGCGGCCGGCGGCAAAGGCACCGATGGCGCAGCCGATCAGGATGGCACCGACATTCAGGCCCGTGCCCAGCTTGCTGAGATTGAAGGCGCTTTCCAGACCCTCCTGGGTGCCGTTGATGACGCCGCTGTCGTAGCCGAACATGAAGCCGCCGATCGTGGCGACGGCCACGATCGCGGCGATGAAGGTCATGTTGACCTTGCCGCCATCGGCGCTCATGCCCGGGCTCGGGCCCGCGCTGGTTACTGAAGCCATTGTTTCCTCCCCGTGGCCCGAGGGCCGTGTTCAACCCCGGAGCGGCCTTAATGAAGCGCTCCTTGCCGGCGACCTTAGTGTTACCGGTATCAGCACGCAAGCGGCGGCATGGGATCACACCGACCGCGACTCGCGCTGACGAAGGGTCAGCCTAGTGCGTTTGTCCGGCGTACCGAAGGCGCGGGTCTTGGCGTGGGCGGTTGTGTCCGGGGCGCCGCATAAACCCGCAGAAGCGAAACATTGCCGAAAAGACATTTGCTACCATTTGAAGCTCAGGCTTTAGCCGGGCGTCCTGCACCGGCGCGTCCGCGACGGCGGGCCAAATGGGATTTTGCCTTGCGCTTGAACACTAAGCTCCTCGCCGCCGCCGCTGCGCTCGTCCTGCCTGGTACGGCCCTGGCCCAGGCCCCCGCCAGCCCGGGGGTCCGTCCACCGGCCAAGCCTGAAGCCGCCACCGCCGTCGAGGGCGTGACCGTGACCAGCGATGCCACGGCCATGCGCACCTCGATCGACCGCCGCAGCTACAGCGTCGCCAATGACCTGTCGGCCCGCACCGGATCCATCGCCGATGCCCTGCGCAACATCCCCTCGGTCGAGGTCGATGTTCAGGGCAATATCAGCCTGCGCGGCGATGCCAATGTCACCATCCTGATCGACGGCAAGCCGTCGGGCATGTTCAGCGGCGACGGCAAGGCCGATGCCCTGCAGCAACTGCCCGCCGACCAGATCGACCGGGTCGAGGTGATGACCAACCCCTCGGCCGCCTTCCGTCCGGATGGCACGGCCGGGATCATCAACCTGGTGACCAAGAAGACGCGCAAGGCCGGCGGCAATGGCTCGGTGCGCCTCAATGCCAGCAGCGACGGTCGCTACAACGGCGGGGTCAGCGGGTCCTTCAACCAGGACAAGCTTAGCCTGTCGGGCGATGTCGGCTATCGGCATGACGCGCAGAAGTTCCGCTCCAGCAGCGAGCGTGCGACCCGCGCCCTCGCCACGGCCCCCTGGCTGGAAAGCATTCAGAAGAGCCTGGCGGAAGGGGACGGCGACTCGCTGAACCTGCGCGGGAATCTTGACTACGACCTCGACGCCAAGACCCGGGTCAGTGGCGAGCTCCGCTATCGCGGCATGGCCATGGACATGGACAGCACCGAGACCTTCCAGGGCAAGACCGCTGCGGGGATCGTCAACCGCAGCTACCAACGTGCGTCGAACTTCAAGATGGATCGGGACAATGCCGAGGCCAAGGCCACCTGGCGCCGCCAGTTCAAGGGCTCGGAGCATGAACTGGTCGCCTCGGTCGGATATGAGGTCACCAACAGCGGGCGTGACCTGCGTGCCTTTACCGACAACAGTTTCACGGCCGACGAGTACGAAACCTCGTCCTTCTCCATCGATCAGTCCCAGACCAATGTCGCTCTGGACTATTCCCGCCCTCTGGGGGGCAACGCCAAGCTGAAGACCGGGTTCGACCTCGATCTTGGCCAAAGCAACGACTATGACAATCGCGGCGCGCGGGGCCCCACCCCCGGTGGGCTGACGGTGGATCCCAGCCGCACCAACCGCTTCGTCTATGATCAGAGCGTCTATGCGGGCTATGTCACGCTCGAGCGGCCGTTCGGCGACGTGACGGTGCAGGGCGGTCTGCGGGTCGAGCAGGTGCAGATCGACACCGACCAGATCACCAGCCGGCTGAAGAACAGCAATGACTATCTGCGCGCCTATCCGTCGCTGTTCGTCAGCTACTCGCTCAGCGATGACCAGCAGCTGAGAGCCAATTTCAGCCGCCGGGTTCAGCGCCCCCAGGCCCAGGACCTCAATCCCTACCGGGTCTATCAGGACCCGTTCAACTTCCGGGCCGGCAACCCCGACCTCAAGCCCCAGGTCACCGACTCCTATGAGCTGGGCTGGCAGTACCGCAAGGGTCAGGCCTACTACCTGGCGACGGCCTATTACCGGCAGAGCACCAAGGGCGTCACCGATGTCGTGCGCGACCTGGGCGGCGGCGTGTTGCTGACCACCAAGGAAAACCTCGGCGAAAGCCGCAATGGCGGCCTGGAGCTCGTGGCCAATGGTCGCCTGACCTCCACGCTCACCTACAGCCTCAGCGGCAACCTGTTCTGGAACGAGATCGACGCGGCCAATCTCGGCTTTGCCAGGACGCGCTCGGGCACGGCGGTCTCGGGCCGCGGCAGTCTGAACTGGCAGGTCACACCGGCGGACTTCGTCCAGATCAGTGGCTTCACCTCGGGCAAGCGCCTGACGCCCCAGGGCCATCGCGAACCCGTGCAGATGCTGAACCTGGGCTACCGCCGCAAGGTCAGCGACAAGCTGTCGTTCGTGGTGAC
This sequence comes from Caulobacter henricii, assembly GCF_001414055.1. Lineage (GTDB taxonomy): Bacteria > Pseudomonadota > Alphaproteobacteria > Caulobacterales > Caulobacteraceae > Caulobacter > Caulobacter henricii. Next base: position 770,290 of record NZ_CP013002.1, read on the forward strand.
CGCCCAGGACGCCCTGGATACCTTCCGCGACGCAGTGATCACGGACACGCCTACCCTGCGTGACCGCACCGAACGCTTGCCGCGTATCCGGGCGCTGTTCTTTGGCCTGACCTACAATTTCGGCGGCGGCAGGCCGCGCCCGCAGGGCTTCGATTTTGATACCGGAGCAACGCCGGTCGGCGGGTAGGGACCTGTCGGCATGGAACCGGGCGGCGCGACTGTGACGCCGCCCGGTTCCATGCCATAGGGCGACCCTCAAGACAGGTGCGGGAGCGTGCATGAGCGTCGTTGCGGCCATCGCCTATGTGGACGGACTGAGGTCGCGCGAGCTAAGACTCGACACCCCGGAGGATCTCGTCCCGCGCGACGGCGAGTTCGTCTGGATCGGTCTGGTCGAGCCGGAAGCGGCCGAGCTCGTGACCTTGCAGAAGGTGTTTGGCCTCCATCCCTTGGCGGTCGAGGACGCCCTTCACGCCCGTCAGATGCCCAAGGTGAATCTCTATGGCGACGAGCTGTTCGTCGTCGCCAAGACCGCCCAGCTGGTCGAGGGCCGTATCGAGTACGGCGAGACCGACATCTTCGTGGGCCCCAATCACCTGATCACCGTGCGGCACGGCTCGGCCCGGGCCCATACCGAGCTGCGCCAACATCTGGAGGCGACGCCCCGGCTGCTGGCCCATGGCGGTGACTATGTCCTGCATGCCGTGCTCGACTTCATCGTCGACGGCTATCTGCCGATCGTCGATGCGATCGACGACGAGATGGCCGAGATGGAACGGCGGGCCCTGGACGCCTTCCTCAGCCGCAATGAGGTGGCCCGGATCTTCACCCTGCGGCGCGAACTGATGCGGTTCCGCAAGCTGCTCGGCCCCATGGAACAGGTGGCCAGCGAGCTGGAACACCACGAGATGCCGTGCATCGATGCCGAGGTGAAACCCTATTTCCGCGACGTGCGCGACCACATTGCTAGGGTGGCCTCCCTGGTTGAAGGCCTGCGCGACGTGCTGACCTCGGTGTTTGAGGTCAGCTCCCTGCTGGAGCAGCAGCGCCAGGGCGTGATCACCCGCCAGCTGGCGGCCTGGGCCGCCATGCTGGCTGTCCCGACCGCCATTGCCGGCATCTATGGCATGAACTTCGAGCACATGCCCGAGCTGAGCTGGACCTACGGCTATCCCGTCGCGCTCGGCGTGATCGTCGGGGTCTGCCTGCTGCTCTACTGGCGCTTCAAGCGCGCCAGGTGGCTTTGAAGAGCAGGTCTGTACCCCGGGATCAGGTCGCCGGATTGAGCTTGTCGGCCGTCCGCAGCTCGAAGTCGCTGGCGTCATGGCGTTCCGGCAGTTGGCTGGAGGGCTCACCAAAGACGCGATTGACCATCCGGCCGCGCTTGACGGCCGGGCGTTCGGCCAGCAGGTCGGCCCAGCGCTGGACGTGCTTGTAGTCCTGCACCGACAGGAACTCGCCGGCCTCATACAGTACGCCCTTGGCCATGCCGCCGTACCAGGGCCAGATGGCCATGTCGGCGATGGTATAGTCCTCGCCGGCCACATAGGTCGTTTCGGCCAGCCGGCGGTCCAGAACGTCCATCTGGCGTTTGACCTCCATGGCATAACGGTCGATGGCATATTCGATCTTCACCGGGGCATAGGCGTAGAAGTGGCCAAAGCCGCCGCCGAGGAAGGGCGCGCTGCCCATCTGCCAGAACAGCCACGACAGGCACTCGGCCCGCGCCGCCGGCTCGGTCGGCAGGAAGGCCCCGAACTTTTCCGCCAGGTGCATCAGGATGGCCCCGGATTCGAAGATCCGGATCGGGGTCTCGCCGCTGTGGTCGACCAGGGCCGGGATCTTGGAATTGGGATTGGCGTCGACGAAGCCGCTGCCGAACTGGTCGCCCGCGCCGATATTGATCAGCCAGGCATCATACTCGGCGCCAGCATGGCCCAGGGCCAGCAGTTCCTCGAGCATGATCGTCACCTTGACGCCATTGGGCGTGCCCAGGGAGTAGAGCTGCAGCGGATGCTTGCCGATCTGCAGGGGCTTGTCCTGGGTCGGACCGGCGATCGGGCGATTGATCGCGGCGAAGCGGCCGCCATTTTCCTTGTTCCAGGTCCAGACCTTGGGCGGCACATAGGCGGGGGTGTCGGACATGGGGGCTCCTGAGGGCGATCCCGCGCTGCGGCGGGCCTGGCTAGGGTTCAATGTGGCGGCTTGCGGCGTTCTGCGCCAGAGGGGGTTGCAATTTGATCGCGAGGCGGCGCGGCCTCATTGCATGATCGACCCACCGTTCAGAACCAGCCAGGCGATCAGCAGGGTCGGGACGATGACCCGGTGCAGGATCATGCGCTGCACGGCAATGAGCAGGATCAGGGGGACGCAGTAGATCGGCAGTTCCCAGCCCCATTCGAAGAACCATGCGACCATGCGCTCGGCGCTGCCCAGCCGGTTGAGGATGGCGGCCGCCGCAAAGGCGAGGATCATGCCGATCAGGGCGCTCCAGACATAGCGGTTCGAGGATCGGTAGTGCTCCATCATGTCCAGGTCGAGGGCTTCACCCTCGTCCGGCAGGACAGCCTTTGCCGCCAGGAACATGCAGATCAGCTGGATCAGGATCAGCAGGAATTGCCAGAGCGGCGTGTTGGTCCAGTCGGTGTACCAGGCAATCCACCAGCTCCGGACGATCACCACAAAGACCAGACTGGCGGCCGCCATGGGCAGCCAGTCCCAGCGCGTGCGGCCAAAGCGCCGCAACAGGGCGTGAACGCTGACGACCATGTCGCTGATCGCCAGGCCGGTGATGATGGCCAGAAGGCCGAGAAAGTATTCCTTGATTTCCACAGGCCATCCCCGCGCCGCCTCTTGAAGCCAGTCGCAGCATGATTCCGCCCAGCCCGTGAACCCGCTCGTAATGGGCAGGGCGGGCGGTCAGGTTTCGGGGGTGACAGGGCCTGCAAACAAATGGCATGCTCATTGTCATATTATCCGCCCGGAACGGTTCGGGCGGTGGATCCCGGAGCTTTCCGATGCAGGTCACCAATGCCCATGGCCCGACTCCGGCCCAGCAGCTCGCCGCGTTTCAGCGGGACGACGGCCAGCCGATCTACATGCTCAACCTGCTGAAATTCCGCGACCGCGCCGTCTATCCCGACGGGCGCGAGACCACGCTGACCGGCGCTCAGGCCTATGCCCTCTATGGTCGGGCCGTCAGCAAGATGATCGCCGAAGCGGGCGGCAAGCTGGTGTTCAGCGCCCAGGTGCGCGGCCTGCTGATCGGCGAGGTCGAGGGGCCGTGGGATTCGGTGGCGGTGATGATGTACCCGTCCTTCAAGGCCATGGCCGAGATCCTCAGTTCGCCGGGCTATGCCGAGATCCACGTCCATCGTGACGCCGGGCTGGAAGGCCAGGTGCTGATCGAAACTGTGATGGGCTGAAGCCTGAGGGGCTAGTGGGAGGGTCTGCAAGATGTCGAGTTTCTGGGTCTGGGCCGTGGCCCTTGGTCTCTATGCCCTGTTCCTGGCCTGGTATGTGAACTGGCGCGGGCCGCTGTCCGCCGCCGAGGTCGCCGACCTGATCGGCCGGATGAAGGCCGCCGGCATCGGCCACGGCGGGCCGGATGAACTGCCGACCCTGGAGCGCTTCCTGGCCGAGGACGACGGGCGCGAGTTCTTCATGCTCAACGTCATCCGCATGGCCGACGGGCCGGTAGCCCATCCGGCGACCGGCGAACTGAAGCCCGCGCGGCAGGTCATGGAAGGCTATACCCGCATGTTCCTGCCGGCCCTGTTCCGGCGGGGCGGCCATCCGGCCCTGGCGGCGCGCAAGGTCGGGGGACTGGTCGATACCTGGGGGATCGAGAACTGCCCCAAATGGTCGATGATGGGCTATGTCCGCTATCGCAGCCGGCGGGACCTGGCCCAGCTGGTCTGCGATCCACGCTTTGGCGGGGCCCACGCCTTCAAACACGCGGCCATGCCCCAGACCTTCAACTTCCCGACGCGGCCAATGATCATGACCCTGGCCGGACCCCGGCTGTGGGTCGGCCTGGTCCTGGCCCTGCTTGCGGCCCTGGCCCAGGTGGGGCTGCTGCTGTCAGCTTTGGCGGGCTGAGCCTCCGCTCGACCGAGCTGTTGCCCGGTCGAGCGGAGACGGAGGTCAGTGGTTGTGCCGGGGCAGTTTGGCGGCCAGATCCTGGTACTTGACCGCAAATTCCAGCACCCCGCCCGTCTCCAGCTGGCCAGTATGGGCCCGGTAGATCTCCTGCCAGGGGGTCATGGTCTCGGGGACGGCCGGGATCCCTTCCTTGCGGCGCTCGGCGATCGTCGCCTCATCCACCAGGGCGTCGCAGCGGCCGGTATTGAGGTCGATGCGGATGGTGTCGCCGGTGCGCAGCCATGACAGCCCGCCACCGATGGCGCTTTCGGGCGAGGCATTGAGGATCGAGGGACTGTCGGCGGTGCCCGACTGGCGGCCGTCGCCGAGGGTGGGCAGGCTCATGATCCCCTTCTTCAGCAGGTGATCCGGTGGCTGCATATTGACCACCTCGGCCGAGCCGGGCCAGCCGATCGGACCCGCGCCGCGGATCACGAGGATGCAGTGCTCGTCGATGTTCAGGGCCGGGTCATTGATGCGGGTGTGATAGTCGCCGGAGCCGTCGAACACGATGGCCCGGGCCTCGAAGATGTCTTCCTTGCCCGGATCGCTCAGATAGCGGGCCCGGAAGTCGGCCCCGATGACGCTGGACTTCATGATCGCGAAGTCGAACAGGTTGCCCTTCAGCACAAGGAAGCCGGCCTTCTCGGCCAGGGGCTCGGCATAGGGGAAGATCACCTCACGGTCCCGGGTTTCGCGACCCTCGAGGTTCTCGGCCATGGTCTTGCCCGTGACGGTCAGGACGTCGCCATGCAGGCGGCCGTTCTGCAGCAGCTCCCACAGCACGGCCGGCGCGCCGCCGGCCCGGTGGAAGCGCTCGCCCAGATACTTGCCGGCCGGCTGCATGTTGACGATCAGCGGGATGTCATAGGCCGCGCGCCAGTCGTCGGCGGTGATCTCCAGACCGGCATGACGCGCCATGGCGGCGATGTGCGGCTGGGCATTGGTCGAGCCACCGGCCGCCGCCACCAGGGCAATGGCGTTCTCGAAGGCCTTCCGGGTCAGGATGTCCTTGGGCTTGATGTCCTCATAGGCCAGGTCGACGATCCTCTGGCCGGTGCGATAGGCCATCTGGCCGCGCTCGCGATAGGGGGCCGGGATGGCCGCGCAGCCGGTCAGCGACAGACCCAGCGCCTCGGCCACGGCGTTCATGGTCGAGGCCGTGCCCATGGTGTTGCAGTGACCGGCCGAGGGGGCGCTGTCGGCGGCGCGCTGGATGAACTCGTCCTCATTGATCTCGCCGGCCGCCAGCTTGCGACGCGAGCGCCAGATCACCGTGCCCGAACCGACCAGCTCGCCGTCATGCCAGCCATCCAGCATCGGTCCGCCCGACAGCACGATGGCCGGGATATTGACCGTGGTGGCGGCCATGATGCCGGCCGGGGTGGTCTTGTCGCAGCCGGTGGTCAGGACCACCGCGTCGATCGGATAGCCATGCAGGGTCTCGACGAGGCCCAGATAGGAGAGGTTACGGTCCAGGGCCGCCGTCGGGCGACGGCAGTTCTCGAAGATCGGATGGACCGGGAACTCCATCGGAATGCCGCCGGCGTCGCGGATACCGTCGCGGACCCGGGTGACCAGATCCAGATGGATGCGGTTGCACGGCGAGATGTCGCTGCCGGTCTGGGCGATGCCGATGATCGGCTTGCCGCTGCGCAGCTCTTCCGGCGTGATCCCATAGTTCATGAACCGCTCCAGATAGAGGGCGGTCATGTCGATATGGTCGGGATTGTCGAACCAGTCGCGCGAACGGAACCGGCGGGGTGTACGATCAGGGGAGGTCAAGGCGCACCTCGTACTGGGGCTGGCCGGCGACATCGACATCGACGGCGAACAGGCCACCGGCTTCGGGATGGGCGGCGAGGGTCTCGTCGCTCAGACCCTTGCGGGCGGTGGTGAAATAGAGGGTCTTCAGACGCGGGCCGCCAAAGCACGGCTTGGTGACATTGGGAGCGGGCAGGGCGATGCGGTCGACGATCTCGCCCTCCGGCGAGATGCGCAGCACCGAGGCACCGCCCCACAGGGCGGTCCACAGATAGCCTTGTGAATCGACCACCGAACCGTCGGGCCAGGCGTTGTCGATATCGATGCGGGCCAGCACGCGCTTGCTCGCCAGGTCGCCATCGGCGTCGACGTCATAGGCCCAGATGGTCTTGGCCAGGGTGTCGGTGTGATAGAAGGTCTTGCCATCGGGGCTGACGCACGGCCCGTTGGTGATGCAGACGCCGTCGTCCTGCTTGACCGTCTCGCCGGCGGCGGTGAGGCGATAGAGGGCACCGCTGGCGGCTTCCTCGCCGTCATGCATGGTGCCGAACCATAGCCGGCCCTCGGCATCGATGGTGGAATCGTTGGGACGGTTGTCCAGTTCCGGTGGCTCGATCTCGCCCAGAAACGTAAAGTCGCCGGTCGCGGGATCAAAGCTGTGCAGGCCGCTCTTGAGGCCGGCGATGAAGCCGCTTTCACCGGCGATGGGCGCGACAAAGGTCACCTGGTCGGGGGCGCTGAAGCTCTGCTGCGCCCCGCTGGCCGGATCATAGCGATGGACCTTGTGGCCCTTGATGTCGACGAACCACAGGGCGTCGCCGTGCCAGATCGGGCCTTCACCGAGGGTGGCCTTCAGGTCCCAGACGCAGGTGGGGGTCGGCATGTTCCATATCCATCATTCTTGTCATCCCGGCCGTAGCGTAGCGCAGAGCCGGGACCCAGGGGCAACCGCTTTGCGCCGGCCCCTGGGTCCCGGACAGCCTCTGCGAGGCTTCCGGGATGACAAGGATTCTGGGCGCGAAATGCGATGGTCCGGCGCTGTCGCCTACCGCCAGCCGGCGTCGATCCAGTACTCATGACCCGTGCACAGGGCCGCGTCGTCCGAGGCCAGGAACAGTACGAGCGAGGCGATGTGGTCGGGGACCAGGCGGCCCTTCAGGCACTGGGCCCTGACGATCTCGGCCTCGCCCTCGGGCGTGTACCACTTCTCCTGGCGCTTGGTCTTGACGTTGCCGGGCACCACGCAGGTGACGCGGATATCGTCGGGGCCCAGCTCGCGGGCCAGGGCCCGGGTCATACCCTCGATCCCGGCCTTGGCGGTTTCGTAGAGCACGAGATCTTCCAGGCCCAGGTGCCAGCTGATCGAGCCGAAATTAATGATCGCCCCGCCACCGCGCCGGGCCATGCCGGGGGCGACCGCCTGGGCCGCGAACAGCATGTGGCGCAGGTTCACGCCAATGCGGTTGTCCCAGTAGTCGGGGGTGATGTCGGCCAGGGTGTGGCGGTCGTCATTGCCGGCATTGTTGACCAGCACGTCGACGTCGCCGATCTGCACCAGGGTCGCCTTCAGGGCCGCAAGGTCCATCAGGTCGCAGCGCCGGTAGACCGGGGCGATGGCCGCGCCGTCCGAGAGCTGGGCGACCAGGGCCGTGGAATCCTCGTCGACGATGTCGAGAAAGATCACTTCCGCGCCCTGGCGGACGAAGCCGGCGGTCAGGCCCGCGCCGATGCCGCTGCCGCCACCGGTGATGACGACCCGTTTGCCCTTCAGGCTGGGATAGATGGCTGAGGACATGCGGCTTACGACCACGAATACGAGGTTTTGGTCTGGGTGAAGAACTCGACCGCCGCGAAGCCCTGTTCGCGGGCTCCGTAGCTGGAGCTCTTCGAGCCGCCGAAGGGCACGTGATAGTCGATGCCGGCGGTGGCCAGATTGACCATGGTCATGCCGGCCTTGGCATGGCGCTGGAAGTGGCGGGCATGTTTCAGCGAGGTGGTGGCGATCCCGGCCGACAGGCCGAACTCGACGCCGTTGGCGACCTCGAGGGCCTCCTCATAGTCCTTGACCCGGATGGTCGAGGCGACGGGGCCGAAGACCTCCTCGTTGTTGATCCGCATGTTGCGGTCGGTGTCGGCGATCAGGGTCGGCTGGACGTACCAGCCGGGATTGTCGCGCTTCAGACGCAGACCACCGGTGACGATCCGGCCGCCTTCGCCGGAGGCTATGTCGATATAGCGGTAGCTGGTCTCCATCTGGTCTTCGGAGACGGCCGGGCCGATCTGGGTGTTGGGGTCGAGCGCGTCGCCCACCCGCAGGGCGGCGACCTTCTCGGCCAGAAGGGCCACGAAGCGGTCGTGGATGCCGTCGGTGACGATCAGGCGCGAGCTGGCGGTGCAGCGCTGGCCGGTGGCGAAGAACGAGCCGTCCAGGGCGATGGCGACGGCGCGTTCCAGGTCAGCGTCGTCCAGCACGATCAGCGGGTTCTTGCCGCCCATTTCCAGCTGAACGCGGGCCTGGCGGGCCACGGCGGCCGCCGCGACCTGGGCCCCCACGCCCTGCGAGCCGGTGAAGGACACGCCGTCGACGTCCTTGTGCTTGACCAGGGCATCGCCCATCGCGCCGCGGCCAAACAGCATGTTGAACACGCCGGCCGGAGCCCCGCATTCGGCCATGATGTCAGCCAGCACCGAGGCGGTGGCGGGCGTCGGGCCGGCAGGCTTGATCACCACGGTGTTGCCGAAGGCCAGGGCGGGAGCCGCCTTCCAGGCCGGGATGGCGATCGGGAAGTTCCAGGGCGTAACGAGCCCGAACACGCCGACAGCCTGACGATAGGTCTGGATCTCGACGCCGGGGCGGGTGCTTTCCAGGTTCTGGCCGTGGCGGCGCAGGGCCTCGCCGGCGAAATACTTGAAGATCCGGCCGGCGCGGACGGTCTCGCCGATGCCTTCGGCCAGGGTCTTGCCCTCTTCACGGGCCAGCAGGCGGCCGATGTCGGCGCTGCGGGCGATGATGGTGCTACCCACCTTGTCCAGCAGGTCCGAGCGAACCTCCGGCGAGCTTTCCGACCAGGCCGGGAAGGCCTTTTTGGCGGCGTCGACGGCGGCGTCGACTTCGGCGGAACCGCCATTGGGCACCTGGGCCACAACGTCGTGGGTGTTGGAGGGATTCAGGCTCTGGGTCGGAGCCTCGGAAGCGACGCGTTCGCCGCCGATGAAATGGCGCAGGGTGTCGGTCATGCCGATCTCCTCAGAAGTCGATTAGAGCAGGCCGCGGCCGGCCAGATTGCGGATCAGGGCGCTGATCCCGAACGTCCAGGGCCGGGCCTGGTCGCAGGTGGTCACCTCGTTTTCGAGGACGCCCAGCCTGGGGGTCGAGACGCGGACCCGGTCGCCGACCTTGTGGGTGAAGCCCTGGCCGGGGGTGTCGCGGTCCTGGATCGGGGCGAACATGGTGCCCAGGAACAGGGCAAAGCCGTCGGGATACTGGTGCTGCTTCCCGAACGCCTGAGCGGCCAGAACAGCGGGATCGCGGCTGATCAGGCTCATATTGGAGTGGCCGTTCAGGACGAAGTTGTCGCGGCCGGTGATCTGCAGCTCGACCTCAGCCGAGCGGACATCGTCCAGGCTAAAGCCGTCGTCGAACAGGCGGAAGAACGGGCCGATGGCGCAGCTGGCATTGTTATCCTTGGCCTTGCTGAGCAGCAGGGCGCTGCGGCCCTCGAAGTCGCGCAAATTGACGTCATTGCCCAGGGCCGCGCCGCGGATCTGGCCTGAGCCGTCGCACAGCAGCACGACCTCCGGCTCGGGGTTGTTCCAGTGGCTGTCGGCGCGCACGCCGACCTGGTCTCCCCAGCCCATCGAGGACAGGGTAGGACCTTTTGTGAAGATCTCGGCGTCGGGACCGATGGCCACTTCCAGATACTGCGACCACAGGCCGTCCTGGATCAGGGTCTGCTTCAGGCGCGCGGCGCCCTCCGAGCCCGGATCGACGCTGCGCAGATCGCCGCCCATGCTGTCGGACAACTGCTCGCGGATTTTCAGGGCGGCGGCTGCGTCGCCGCGGGCGCGCTCCTCGATCACCCGCTCCAGGGTCGAGACGGCAAAGGTGACGCCGGCGGCCTTGAGGCAGTGCAGGTCGACGGGAGCCAGCAGCTTGGCGGTGGCTTCACCGGTGGGGTCCTCCCAGACCGGGCGCAGGTCGAGGGCCTCCAGCGGCCCCCGGTCTTCGCCACAGGGAATCGCCGTGCCGGGCCCGAAGGCATTCATCAGGTCGGCGACCGTCGGGGCGATCTTCGACAGATCCTCAACTCGACCGCCGCGCACCAGCACGGGCGTCGGACCGTCGCCGAAGTCGATGCGGCCCAGCAGGGTCGCGTCCTGCCAGTCTTCTGGAAGGCTCTGAGTCAGGCCCACGGCGTCGTCTCCCCGTTCGAGCGTCTGGGCCTCACCAAACCCTGGGGGCTGCGCTCGTCATTACCCGAACACTTGTTAGCGCTAACATGTGGGGCCATGCAACCGCATATGACCCTCTCCCTCAGGGTGAGGGCGAATTACTTCGGGGCGGGTCCGGTGGAATCCCGCACGATCAGCGTATGGGGATGCATCAGCTGGCGGGGCTCGCCCGCACCGTCGCGCTTGCGGCGGATTTCCTCCAGCACCAGGTCGACGGCCGCGCGGGCCATGGCGGCGATGGGCTGGTGCACCGTGGTCAGGGCCGGCCAGATATTGGCGGCGATCGAGGTGTCATCGAAGCCGACGATGGAGAGGTCGCCAGGCACATCCAGGCCCAGGCGGTGGGCGAGGCCGGCCGTGGCCGCCGCCATGTCGTCATTGGCGGCAAAGATGGCGGTCGGTCGCTCGTCACTAGCCAGAAGCCGATCGGCGGCCTCGAGGCCGGAACGATAGGTGAAATAGCCCTGCTCGACCCGAACAGCCTCCTGCGGAATGCCGGCGGCCTTGAGGGCGGTCATGAAGCCGTCCAGGCGCTGCTGGCTGACCGTCTGATTGGGATGGCCCTTGATGATGCCAAAGCGTCTGTGACCCAGACCGAGCAGGTGCTGGGCCAGTTCAAAGGCGGCGGCCTCGTTGTCGATGCGGATCGTGGCCATGTCGGGACTGGTCATGCCCGGCGCGACGCCAACCGCAGCGGCCCCCGAGGCTTTCACCTCGGCCAGGACCTGGGGCGACTCGCACAGCGGGGGTGGCAGGATCAGGCCGTCGACCCCGGTGCGCAGCAGCCGGGTCAGGGTGGCCCCGGCCAGTTCCGGCTCGGCGCATTTCTCGATCACCACCTGGGCACCGGTCCGGCTGCTTTCGTCGAGGGCTCCGACCAGGAACTCCGACAGATAGCCGGTCGAGGGATTGTCATAGAGCAGGCCGATCCGGAACGGGGCCGAGCCGGCCAGGCTGCGGGCCGCCGGATTGGGCGCGTAGTTCAGGTCGGTGATGGCCTTCTCGACCAGGGCCCGGGTCTCTTCCTTGACGGTGGTCTCACGGTTGATCACCCGCGAGACGGTCATCGGCGACACGCCGGCGCGCGCCGCGACATCGCGGATGGTCGCGCTCTGGGTCGTGCGACGCCTCTGACGTTCCGTCGGCTCTCTCATGCAGGGTCCTGTCCGTTTGGCCGAGGAGACTAGACCGGTTCGTGGCCGGAGTGAAAGCGGGGCGGAGGAGGGGGCTTTCCGGGCCTGGGAAGAAGGCGGTAGGGAGGGCCATGACATCCTTTGGTGCCCTGATCCTGACTGGCGGCGGCTCACGTCGCATGGGCGTCGACAAGGCGTCGCAGGACTGGGGCGGAGCGCGGGCCGTGGACCTGCTGGCCGCCCTGGCCCAGGCTGTGGGCGCAGGGCAGGTCCTGACCGTCGGTGCCGATCACGGCCTGTCCTTCGTGCCGGATCCGCAACCGGGGGCCGGACCGGTAGGCGGCGTCCTGGCGGGGGCGGCGGCATTGGCCAGTGTCGGGCTGGCCCGGGCCCTGGTCCTGGCCGTGGATGCCCCGACCCTCACGCCGGAGGATCTCGCTCCCCTGCTAGCGGCACAGAGTCCGGGTGCAGCCTTCGAAGGCCTGCCCCTGCCCATGGCCCTGAGCCTTGAGGCCCTGCCGGCCGAGGCAGAAGCCGGCTGGCCCCTGCGGCGACTGGTCGAAAGGGCGAGTCTGACCATCCTGCCGGTGCCGATCGGGGCCCAGGCCCGATTGCGCGGGGCCAATACGCCAGAGGAGCGGGCGGGGCTGTTGCGGCCCTAGGGCGGCGGCCTAGTAGACGTCGCGTCGATAGCGCCCCGCCTCGGCCAGGGCGTCCAGGGCCGGTGCGCCCAGAATGTCGGTAAGGGCCGCATGGACATCCTGCGACATGCCCTCCAGCGCTCCGCAGACCAGGACTGTCGCCCCTTCGGCCACCGAGGCGCGAACCTCATGCGCAGCGGCCCGCAGCCGGTCCTGGACATAGATCCGCTCCGCCTGATCGCGGGAGAAGGCCAGATCCAGCCGCTGCAGGACTCCGGACGCGGTCCAGGCCTCGAGCTCCTCGCGATGGAGATAGTCGTGGGCGAGGGTGCGTTCGCCGAACAGCAGCCAGTTGCGATGGCGGCCCTGGGCGGCGCGGGCCTTGATATGGGCGCGCAGGCCGGCGAGGCCGGTGCCGGCCCCGATCAGGATCAGGGGGGCGTCGCCATCGGGGGCATGGAAGCTGCGGTTGGTCCGGACCCGGCCCTGCAAGATCCCGCCTTCGGGGGCCAGCCGGCAAAGCCAGCCCGAGCCCAGACCCAGTCGGCCGTCTTCGGTCTGGACCAGCCTGACGATCAGCTCGACCCCGCCATCTTCGGGCACGGACGCGATCGAATAGTCCCGGGTCGCATCGCCCGTCTCGGTCACCAGTTCGAAGAGGTCGCCGGCCGACCAGTCGACCGGTCCCTCAACCGGTTCCAGCCGCACGGACCAGGCCTCGCCGCCCGGACTGCCGGGATTGAGATGGCGGCGCCCGGCCAGACGCCATGCGCCATGGGCCGGTTCCGTCCAGGCCACAGCCTCGCCCTGGCCGGTCAAGGCGGCCAGTCGCTCGCGCCAGGTCTGCAGGGCCGCTGGGTCGCCGTCATCCACCTCGACCCGGTCGAACAGGGGCTGGGCCCCGCAATCGGTCAGCCATCCGTCGAGGCTGCGGCCAAAGGCGCAATACTGGGCGTAGCTGGAATCGCCGAGGGCCAGAACGCCATGCTTCAGGCCCGAGAGGTCGGGCCGGGTGCCGATCACGTCGCGGATGAAGGCCCGGGCCGGATCGGGGGCGTCGCCCTCGCCGGTGGTGCTGACCACAAAGAGGGCCCGCCGCGCCGCCGTCAGGTCGGCGGCCGTGACCTCTGACAGGTCGCGCAGGGTAACCGGCGTGCCGCTGGCGGTCAGGGCCGTGGCCGTGGCCTGGGCTAGGTCCTCGGCAAAACCGGTCTGGCTGGCAAAGGCGACCAAGACCGGTTCCCCCGTGCCGCGTGCCAGGTCGGCCACCGCGCGGAGCCGGGCCCGCCGGCGCAGGACCTCGCGGCCTGCGATCAGGGCGCACAGGGCCAGCCAGGCCAGGGCCACCAGCGCTGCGGCAAGGACGCGGCGGGTTTGCGGATCCAGGGCCTCGATCATGGGTCGAGCATGGCCGCCAGGGCGGGTGAAAGCTGTTCCTCAAGACCGGCGCCGGCGCGGCGGATGATCAGGGCGGCGAGGTCGTGGTCGGTGGCAAAGGCCAGGGCGGTTTCGGGCCCCATCACCGTCAGGGCCGTGGCCCAGGCATCGGCGTCCATGCAGGTTTCGGCCAGGACCGTGACACTGACCACGCCCCGGTCGGCGGGCGCGCCGGTGGCCGGATCCAGGGTGTGGGCATAGCGGCGGTCACCATGGTCGAAATAGCGGCGATAGTCGCCCGAGGTCGCTACGGCCAGGCCATGCAGGGCGACCACGGTCTGCGGACCGTCCTGGCTGGCCGGAGGGCGTTCCAGCTCGACCCACCAGGGCTGGCCGTCGGGCTTGGCACCGATCCCGCGTAGTTCGCCGCCCACCTCGACCAGGCAGGATTTCACTCCGGCCCGCGCCAGGGCGGCGGCGGCCTGGTCGACGCCGAAGCCCTTGGCAATGCCATTGAGATCGAGTTGCAGGCCGCCGGGCTGCAACAGGGCGTCGCCGTCCAGGACCAGTTGCCGCCAGCCGCTGGCCTCGCGCGCCGTCCCGGTCTCGGCCGGTGAAGGCGGCGCGCCGTCGAAGGGGAGGGGACCAAAGCCCCACAGGTCGGTCAGGGCCCCCAGGGTGGGGTCGAAGGCCCCGTTCGAGGCCTCGGCAATGGCCAGGGCCCGGCGCAGGACGGTGGCCATGCCCGCCGGCAGGGTGGTCCAGGTCCCGGCGGCGCTGCGGTTGTAGCGCGACAGGTCCGACAGGGGCTCCCACGGACTCATCTGGGCCACCACGGCGTCCAGGGCCCGCTGGACCATGGCGGTCAGACCCGCAAGATCGGCACCGGGCTGGGCCAACAGTCTGGCAGACCAGGTCGTGCCCATGGTCTCGCCCGCCAGGGCGTGGACCACACCGCCGAGCGGGCGGGCCGGGGGCTCTGTGAGCCGGGGGACGAGGACGCGGGTCAAGACGGAGCGATTCTGGATCGAAACCGGCCCTTCCCCCGCTGAGAGGGAAGGGCCAGGGCCTCAGGGCCGCTGGGCTTCGATCACGGCGGTGTAGCTGGCCGAGAATCCGTCGCCGGCCAGGGCCGTCGCCGGGGCCGGGGCGGCGGGGGCCGCGCCCATGCCGCCGGCCTGACCGCGCGGCACGCTTTCGCCACCCCGGGCCGTGGCGTTCAGCCAGTACATGCCGGCGTCCGGCAGGGTAAAGGTCACGGCACCGTCCGGGCCGGTCTTGACCTTGATGTCACCCGGGGTGGCGCGCCAGCGTGACCCGCCGGGCACCAGGGTGATCTCCAGACCGGCGGCCGGCTTGCCGTCGAGCAGGAATTTGACGGTCGCAGGCTCGCTGGCGACGATGTCGGTCGGATGGGTCACCGGCACCAGCTCCAGGCCCTTGCCGGTCGGCTTGAAGACCTCGGTGCTGGGCTTGTCGCGCGAGACGAAGGTCTCATTGCGATTGCTGCCCCTGATGGTCTTCAGGTCGGTGGCGCCGGCCGGGACCGCCTTGGCGAAGTCGTCGGCGGTGCCGCGGAAACGCTTGATCTCGCCCGCCTCGGTCCAGCTAGCCGTGACGGTGTTGGAGGCCGTGACGATCTTCCAAGTGCCGGCCTGGTTCAGCTGCACGTCGAACACCGAGCGGTACTGACCCGTCGAAGCGTTCTGCAGCTTCTGGATCGTGCCGTCGGGGGCGATCGCCACCACGCCGTCGATGCGCATGGCCCTGTGGTCGGGAAAGAACAGCGTGTTGGAGATGGCGGCATCCACCGTCACCCACGAGCCGTCGCCCGACAGCACGGTGAACGAGGGCACCATCCAGGCGCGGTGGGCGCTGGCCGACAGCGGCAGGGCCAGGGCGAGGCCGGCGGCCGCGACGGCGAGGAGGCGGGTCTTCAGGGACATCGGGGTTCTCGCTTACTTGACGGAGACGGTGACGGCGCCGAGCTCGGCCGCGCCCTTGGCTGAAGCCGGCTTGCCCGGCTTGCCCCAGACGAAGGGCACGCGGACGGCCTCATGGCCGCCGACCTCGCGGGCGGCCTCGACCACCAGATTGTACGAACCGGGCTTGAGGGTCTTCAGCGCGCCCCTTGTGCCGCTGAACACCAGCTTCTGCGGGCCGGGCGCGCGGGTGGCGCCGCTGACGCCGTCGGCGGGGAAGGTCATCTCGCGGCCGGCCTTGCGCCACCACTGGCGCATATCCTTCAGCCACTTGGTGCCGTGGTCTTCCTTGGTGTCGGGATCATACCAGACGGCGAGGGTCCCGGCGGCGGTGGCGTCGGGGTTCTCGATCCAGATGGACACATAGGGCCGGTGATACTCGGCCACCGACAGGCGGGGGATCTCGACGGTCACATTGAGGTCGGCGGCCAGGGCGGGTGTGGCGGCGGCCCCGACGGCGGCGCCGGCAAAGGTCAGCAGGGAGACGGAAGGCTTCAACGCTTCACCTCAGAGGTGGACAAACAGGATGACGAGAATGACCGGCGCGGCCAGGCCGGCGGCGACCAAGGGCCAGGTCAGGGGGCGGGCCCGGGCATGGAACTGCAGCAGGATCAGGCCGGTGAGCGTGAACACGATGGTCGCGGCCGCGAAGATGTCGATGAACCACGACCAGGCCTCGCCGGTATTGCGGCCCTTGTGCAGGTCATTGAGCAGGCTGATCGCGCCGCGCGTGGTCTTTTCGTGCTCGACGGCCCCGGTCTCGCGGTCGATCGACAGCCAGGCATCGCCGCCAGGACGGGCGAGGGCGACATAGACCTCCGCCTCCGACCACTCGGCCTCGCGGCCGGCGATGTCGGTCCCGACCGCCTTGTCCAGCCAGTGCTGCAGCTTCAGGGGCAGGGGGCGCTTGCCCTCGACCGGACCCCGGGCCAGGTCAGAGACCAGATCGGCCGGCAGGGTGGCCTTGCGGCTGACCACGACGGGCTCGGCCTCGATCTGGCCCGCATGGTTCAGGGTAATGCCGGTGATCGAGAACAGCAGCATGCCGATCAGGCTCAGGGCCGCGCTGATCCAGTGCCACTGGTGCAGCTGCTTCAGCCAGAACGAGCGGCGATGCTGGGCGGTGGCGGACGACACGAGGCGACAGAAACCCTGGGCAGGAACGGTTCCTGTCCATACTTGAGAACGACTTTCAATATCAAGCGGGGATTTGTGGCTTGGCCGCCGGGTTTCGGGAAGACAGGAAAGCCCCCGCCCGGTGTCGAAAACTTGCAGCAGGAGAGCGGGTGTGGCCCGGGCTAGGGCCCACTCGATAACTTCAAGCGCCCGGGAGGCCTGCCCCGTTTGCGATGCGTTTCGGACTCGATCGCCAGAAAGCAGAGCACCTTGCCGACATCATCGAAGATCGGACGGATTTCGATATCGCAGAGATAGGGTTCGCCATTCTTGCGGTAATTGACCAGTACGGTCCGGTGCGTAACGCCCGCTCTTATCGCTCGGCGCAGCACAGCGAGCGCAGCCTTGGATGTCTTCTCGCCCTGCAGCATCGAGGGTTTGCGCCCGATCAGCTCCGACGCATCGTAGCCGGTCATTTTCTCGAATTCGGGGTTCACCCACCTGATGGTGGGGCCCGCGGGCCCCAAACCGGCATCCGTGATCAGCATTGCCGGGTGCGACATGTTGCCTCGTACGCCCCAGGGCGACGACCATCACAAGATGGGGGCTCTTTGGCCAGGAGATCAATGTGCTCTCAAATTAATGAACTGGCAATGAATTTTGAAACCTCGCAAGTCATTGTTATGTGCAGACTTCCCGTTGCGTGCGGCCCTGCAATTTCAGGCCATTGTTTTATTCATTCAAAATTAATCGGCTGAAAATTTTCAAATAATTCAAACGCAACTACAGGTTAACGTTGCGGGGGGGGGGCGGGAGAATTTCATGTTTAATTGTTGTTAGGATTTGCGGCTCTTTCCTCCATCTCCGCAGGATCGAGGAGACCGACATGGGATTTTTTGACGGAGAGAAAATTCGCAAAGCTTCCTCTGAAAAGTTGACCGAGCTTGAGCACAAGCTGTCCGCCATCGACCGGTCTCAAGCAGTCATCGAGTTCAATCTCGACGGCACAATCATCACAGCGAACAACAACTTCCTGACGGCGAAGGGATATAGCCTGGCTGAGATCCAGGGCTGCCACCACAGCATGTTCATGGATCCGGCTGATGCGAACCACCCTGACTATCGGGCGTTCTGGCAGGACCTGAACAATGGTGCCTTTGTCGCCAGAAAGTTCAGGCGCATGGCCAATGGAGGCCGCGAGGTCTGGCTGCAGGCGTCCTATAATCCGGTGCTCAATGAGACGGGCAAGGCCTACAAGGTGATCAAGCTGGCCGTTGATATCACCAAGGCCGAGCTGGCGTTCCAGCAGGTCGAGTTCGAGCGCGTGAAAAGCGCGGAAGAGCAAAGCGAAGTCGTTTCCAGGCTGGCTGTCAGTTTGCAAAGCCTCTGCGAAGGCGACCTGACTTGCCAGATCGACGCCGATTTCAAGGGCGCTTACCTGGCGATCAAGACCGACTTCAACAAGGCCGTCACCTCGCTGCGTGAGGCCTTGAGCGCGATCGCCGTTTCGTCCGAATCCATGCGTGGCGGATCTGACGAGATCGCCTCAGCCTCCGACGACCTCTCACGACGTACCGAACAACAGGCCGCCAGCCTGGAGGAAACCGCTGCGGCGCTCGACGAGATCACCGCCACTGTCAAGCGCAGCGCTGAAGGCACCACGAAGGCGTCCTCGGCGGCAAGCTCGGCCAAGGCCGGTGCCGAAGCGTCCGGTGAGGTTGTGCGCGAAGCGATCCTGGCCATGGGCGAGATCGAGCAGAGCTCCGGAAAGATCACGCAAATCATCGGGGTGATCGATGAGATCGCTTTCCAGACGAACCTGCTGGCGCTCAACGCCGGCGTCGAAGCGGCCCGCGCCGGCGAGGCAGGCCGGGGCTTTGCTGTCGTCGCACAGGAGGTCAGAGCCCTGGCCCAACGCTCGGCCGAGGCCGCCAAGGAAATCAAGGCGCTGATCTCGGCTTCGACCGCCCAGGTGGGCAAGGGCGTGAAACTGGTCGGAGAGACCGGGACCGCCCTGACGGACATTGTGGCCAGGGTTGCCGAAATCGACTCCCTGATCTCCGAAATCGCCTTGTCGTCTCAGGAGCAGGCCACCGGCCTGAACCAGGTGAACAGCGCGGTCAACCAGATGGATCAGGTCACCCAGCAGAACGCCGCCATGGTGGAGGAGGCGACAGCCGCCGCCGCCAGTCTGCAGTCCGAAGCGCAACAACTGGCCCGTCACGTCGGAAGGTTCCAGCTCGGCGGCAATGGGCGGAGCGCTGCAACACGACAACCCGCTGTCGCCGATCAGTATACCCCGGGCCGTGGCGCGCTGGCTGAAGATCGCCCCAGGCTCTTGAAGGCTGTCGGGGGTGGTGCGGCCTCAAGCGCCTGGGAAGATTTCTAGAATGGTCGCGCCCGACATCCGTTTCGTCGACGCCATCATCCCCCTGGAGGGGCGGATGCTCGGCGGCCTGCGGGTCTCTGCCCTGATGCCGGCCGAGGCGCGCCTGGCCGCATAGGTGTCCGCCTTCAGGAGCCTGCAAAATGGCCGTCGTTCAGTTCCCCCGCCCTGCCAAGCCTGGCGAGATCTATCATCCGGTCCCTGAGGATCTGATCGAGATAATCTCGGCGGTTCAAGTCCTGGGCGAGCCGGTGACGGCCGGCGAGATCCAAATAATACTAACTCTGCGCGCCGTCCCGATATGTCTTAACGAACTCAACGATCACCTCAATACGCATTGCTCGCCTCAGGATGTCTTTGACCAGCAAGTCATTTTTCGGAAGATCAGTATCAAACAACAGGAATACTGAGCCTTCACACGTGAATTCAGGGCCATTCTGAACCAGGTCAGCCTGGGCCCGAGTTTAAGGTGACAGTGCACGAATTGACGGAATGCGGTCCAGAACGCTCGCTCAGTCCCGCCAAGCGGGGGGCGCAAGCCGAAGCGTAATCAAGTGCACGGTCACCTTAGTCCGCCGTAATCCACCTTAAACCCGCAAGTTTGAAGCTCGGGTCCGGTCCGTTCCGGAAATTGAAATAGGCTTGCTCTGACAGCCCCCGGTTTCCGAACATCATTCAAGGCCAGCGGAATGAACGGGTTTGAAAATCTCTGCTCAACTGTAGTGTCTAGCTGAACCGAAAGGGATTCTGGATGTATCAGCACAACGACACAGACCCTGGTACCGCTTTTGGCTTTACGCGTCGTCGCCTTGTCGCGGCAGGTCTTGCGGTGGGAGCCACGGCTTGCGTCAAGCCGGCCTGGGCGGCCTCGAAAGGGGACGCTGCGTTCATCCTGTCGGCCGGAGAGTATCAGGCTACCGTCAGCAAGATGGCCTCCAGGGGGCTGCGGCCGGTGCATATCAATGTCGCCAGTATCGCAGGCGAGCCGCGCTTCTCGGCGATCTTTACTGAAACCGATGGGCGCGCCTGGGAGGCGCGCCATGATCTGACGTCCTCAGCCTATCAGGCTGCTTTCGTTCGGTTTCTGGAGCAGGGGTTTCGCCTTGTGAGGGTCTGTGGCTACGACAAGGGTGGTGAGACCCGCTACGCCGCCCTCTGGGAAAAGGTCCGTGGCCCGGCCTTTGAGGCCCGCCATGACATGACGGTGTCTCAGTACCAGAACACATTCAATGATCTGGTTGCCCGTGGCTATCAGCCTCGACAGGTGAGCGGCTTCACGGTGCGCGGCGAAATCCTGTTCGCGGCGATCTTCGAAGCTGACAGCGCGACGCCCTTTTCCGCCCGCCACGATCTGACCAGCCGAAGGTACAGTGCGGCCTCAAGCTACATGACCGAAAGGGGTTATGGGCTTCATCAGGTCAGTGCTTACGCCGGTGGATTGGCCCCGCGCTTCGCGGCGATCTGGACAAAGACGCAGACGCCGCCTCAGGACGCGCGGTTCAATCTGACCCTTGCCGATGTGCAAATGGCCAAGACCCTTTCGCCGGCGTCACGGCTCGCGGACATTGCCGCCTACGACGTCAATGGCGAGGCGCGCTTCGCCGCCATGTGGTTCACGGACTGATCGCCGGGCGAGCCCGCCAGCGCAGGCTTGGCAAGGGAACAGGATGCCGCCACAGCCGTAAGCCGGGACTGCGGGGTGAATAGCTGTGCCGGTGCCTTTCCCGGCCGCCGCTCACCGCAATCCGACCTCTCGACAAGTGTCGTTTATGAGGTGAAACATCCCGCCTCTTGAACGCGAGGCGCACGCTCGCGGTTGGCCTTGGGGTGTTTTGTGAGAGCCTTGTTCTTTTCCGTTTCGCTGATGGCCCTGGCCGCCACGACCGTCGTCGCCCAGACCCTGCCGCAGCCTTCGGCCCCGACCCCGGCCATCGCCGCCGCCCAGGACATTCCCTATCCCGGCACCCTGAAACTGTCGGTCGACGCCACCGATCTCGCCCGCAAGATCTTCGACATCCGCCAGACCATCCCGGTGGCCAAGCCCGGCAAGTTCACGATCTTCTATCCGCAGTGGGTTCCGGGCGGCCACTCGCCGCGCAATGACATCGACAAGCTGGCCGGTCTGGTGATCACCGCCAAGGGCCAGCGCCTGGCCTGGACGCGCGATCCGGTGCAGGTCTTCGCCTTCCATGTCGAGGTGCCCGAAGGCGTTTCGGAGCTGGAGCTCAGCTACCAGTTCCTGTCGCCGGTCGAGACCCGCGTGGGCCGGGTGGTGATGACGCCCGACATGCTGAACCTGCAATGGCTGCAGATGGGCTTCTATCCGGCCGGCTATTACACCCGCCAGATCCCGGTCGAGGCCAGCGTCAAGCTGCCCGAGGGCTTCAAGTTCGCCTCGGCCCTCGAGGTCGCCAAAACCGAGGGTCAGGTCACGACCTTCAAGGTCACGCCGTTCGAGACCCTGGTCGACTCGCCGATGTTCGCCGGCCGCTACTTCAAGTCGGTCGATCTCGATCCGACCGGCCCGGCCCCGGTGCGCCTGAACATGGTGGCCGACAAGCCCGAACTGCTGGAGTACAAGCCCGAGCAGATCCAGGCCCACAAGGATCTCGTCCAGCAGGCCTACAAGCTGTTCGGCTCCTACCATTTTGACCGCTATGACTTCCTGGTCGCCCTGTCCGACCAGTTGGGCGGTATCGGCCTGGAGCATCACCGCTCCAGCGAGAACCGCGTCGCGCCCAAATATTTCACCGAGTGGGACAAGACCTATGTCGGCCGCGAACTGCTGCCGCACGAGTTCACCCATTCCTGGAACGGCAAGTTCCGCCGCGGGGCCGATCTGTGGACCCCGACCCTGAACGAGCCCATGCGCGACAGCCTGATGTGGGTCTATGAGGGTCAGACCCAGTACTGGGGCAATGTGCTGTCGTCGCGCTCCAACTTGCTGACCAAGCAGCAGGGCCTCGATTCCCTGGCCATGACCGCAGCGCTCTTTGACAACCGTCGGGGTCGCGACTGGCGCAGTGTGGCCGACACCACCAATGACCCGATCATCGCCAACCGCCGGCCACTGTCCTGGGTAAGCTACCAGCGCAGCGAGGACTACTATTCCGAGGGCCTGCTGGTCTGGCTCGACGCCGATACGCTGATCCGGGAGAAGACCGGCGGCAAGAAGTCGCTCGATGACTTCGCCAAGGCCTTCTTCGGCGTCGACAACGGCTCCTTTGTGCCGCGCACCTATACCTTCGAGGATGTGGCCGCGACCCTGAACGAGGTTGTCGCCCACGACTGGACCGGCTTCCTGAAGACCCGGATCGAGGGCCTGTCGGAAAGGGCCCCTCTGGATGGCCTGACCCGTGGCGGTTACCGGCTGATCTATACCGAGACCCCGACCGACTACTTCAAGGGCTCCGAGACCCGCGGCCGGACCACCAACCTAGCCTATTCCCTGGGTCTGACCGTGGCGGCCGCCGGCCTGGTGTCCGAGGTGCAGTGGGGCGGTCCGGCCTTCAAGGCGGGCCTGACCCAGGGCGTGACCCTCGTGGCGGTCAATGGCGAGACCTATGACGCCGACAAGCTGAAGGACGCGATCAAGGCGGCCGCCAAGCCGGACGGGGCGCTGGTCGAGCTGCTGATCAAGGACGGCGACCGCTATCGGATGGTCAAGATCGACTGGCGTGGCGGCCTGCGCTATCCGCGCCTGGATCGGATCGCCGGCACGCCGGCTCGCCTCGATGACATCCTGGCGGCGCGAAAATAGGCGAATACGGCGCCTTCAGGGGCGTTGCGCGCAATTCCGTCCCCCGCGACAATATGGGACGGTGTTTCGCGCAAAGGTTGGGAGTAGGGTCTGGTTGTTCAGGTCCTCCACCTCGAACGATCTCCAAAGTCGAAGGGTCCGTCTTGCCCAGGCGGGCCCTTTTTCTTGGCCGCTCGGCAGGCCCTGAGCCGCCTTGACGACGCCCCCCGGCCGGGTGACTGATTTGCGCCCGCCCAGCGTCTCGGCGGGCAGGATGTTTCAGTCTCAGGGGCAATGGATGTCGCAGTTCGATCGTCGCCAGGTCATGATGGGGGCGGCCGCAACCGCTCTGGCCACCGGCCTTCCGGCCCATGCGGCTGAGGCCAGGGCAGAGCTCTACAAGCTGTTTGACGCCTTCTTTGACGAAGACCTGACCGACAGTCCCGAACAGGCCACCAATCTGGGTCTGGACACCGGTGCCCATGCCGGAGCGCGCAGCAAGCTCGGCGATCGCTCGATCTCGGGCTGGATCAAGGACCGGGCCCAGCCCGGCCAGCGGGTGAAGCGGCTGAAGGCCATCGACCGCAAGGCCCTGAGCGGCGATGACGCCGTCAACTATGACACGGCCCTGTTCCAGTACGAAAGCCGCGCCAGGGCCGGAGTCTTCGACTATGGCGCGGTCAGCCGGCCCTATGTCCTGACCCAGTATTACGGGGCCTATTCCTCGACACCGAGCTTTCTGGATACCAAGCACAAGATCGAGTCGGCCG
Organism: Caulobacter henricii; assembly: GCF_001414055.1. Lineage (GTDB taxonomy): Bacteria > Pseudomonadota > Alphaproteobacteria > Caulobacterales > Caulobacteraceae > Caulobacter > Caulobacter henricii. The sequence continues at coordinate 793,793 of NZ_CP013002.1, forward strand.
CCGATGCCGAGACCTATCTGGCCCGCATGGCCGCCTTCGCCACCGTGCTGGACCAGGAAAGCGAGCGCTTCGCTGCCGATGCCGCCAAGGGCGTGATCCCGGCCGACTTCATGCTCGACAAGGCCATTGCCCAGCTCGGCAAGTTCCGGGCCCTGCCGGCCGACAAGAACGTGCTGGTCGCCTCCCTGACCCGTCGCGGCAAGCCCTATGGCGACTATGAAGGCAAGGCGAGCGCCCTGCTGGCCGGGACCGTGCATCCGGCCCTCGACCGCCAGATCGAAGTGTTGAAGGCCGCCCGCGCCAAGGCCACCCACGACGCTGGCCTCAATCGCCTGAAGGACGGCGACGCCTATTATGCGGCCCTGCTGAAGATCTACACCACCACCGACATGACCGCTGACCAGGTCCACCGCCTCGGACTGGAGGAGGGGGCCGAGATCAGCGCCAAGATGGACGCGATCCTGAAGAAACGCGGCCTGACCCAGGGCAGCGTCGGGGCGCGGGTGGCCTCGCTGAACACCGACCCGACCCAGACCTATCCCAATACCGACGAGGGCCGGGCCCAGATGCTGGCCTATTGCAACCAGCTGATCGCGGATCTGGCCCCCAAGCTGCCCCAGTGGTTCGGGGTCACGCCCAAGACCCCGGTCGAGGTGCGGCGCATCCCGGCCTATACCGAGGCCGGTGCGGCGGGCGGCTATTATGAGCGGCCGGCCCTGGACGGCTCGCGGCCGGGGGCCTTCTACATCAATCTGCGTGACACGGCCGATCGTCCGCGCTGGTCCCTGCCGACCCTGACCTATCACGAGGCCGCGCCGGGCCATCACTTCCAGCTGGCCCTGGTGGCGGAAAGCACCCTGCCGCGCCTGCGCCAGAACATGGGCTTCTCGGCCAATACCGAAGGCTGGGCGCTCTATGCCGAGCAGGTGGCCATGGAAATGGGCGTCTATGAAAACGATGAGCTGGGCCTGCTGGGCATGTACCAGGCCCGGCTGTTCCGCGCGGCCCGCTGCGTGGTCGACACCGGCATTCACACCAAGGGCTGGAGCCGCGAAAAGGCCATCGCCTACATGATGGAGACCGGTGGCGAGCCGGAGGGCCGGATCACCAGCGAGGTTGAACGCTACTGCGCCAATCCGGGCCAGGCCTGTTCCTACAAGGTGGGCCACACGGTCTGGGCCAAGGCCCGCGAGCGCACCAAGGCGCGTCTGGGGGCGAAGTTCGACATCCGCCGCTTCCACGATGCGGGCCTGCTGGTCGGGCCGGTGCCGCTGACGGTGCTGGACCGGGTGCTCGACGGTTGGGCGGGTTGAAGCCGTATTCCTGATCCCCGCCCAGAGGGAGAGGTGGGGAGGCGAGGGGTTACGGCGCCTGACGTCGTGCCGGCACTCCGGTTGAGGGCGTAACCCCTCACCCTCCCACGCTTTGCGCGGGCCCCTCCCTCTCCCTCCGGGAGAGGGTTGAGACAAATGAGACCGGTACCATTCTTTTCTTGAGTGGTCTGACAAGCTCCCCCATAGTGCGCGCCAAGGCGGCTCCAGGTCGCCAGGACAAGATGCGACCTCCGGGGAAACGAACCAGATGACCCAAGCCGTCACCCGCCGCCTGTTCGGCGCGAGCCTTGCCGCGATTGCCGCCGCAACCGCCCCCGGCCTGACCTTCGCGGCCCCAAAGGCTTCCGGCGACAGGCCGCTCTACAAGGACCCGACCCAGCCGGTTGACGCCCGGGTCAAGGACCTGCTGGGCCGGATGACGGTCGAGGAAAAGGCCGCCCAGCTGATCGGGATCTGGCTGACCAAGGCGGCCATCCAGACGCCGGAGGGCGAGTTCTCGGCCGAGGCGGCCGGCAAGAGCTTCCCCAACGGTCTGGGCCAGATCTCGCGGCCTACCGATCGCCGGGGCCTCAAGCCGGCCAAGGTGGTCGACGCCGCCGCCGGGGCCGAGGACGGCAGCAAGGGCCGCAATGCCCGTGACACTGCCCGCTATACCAATGCCGCCCAGAAGTGGTCGGCGGAGAAGACCCGCCTGGGCATTCCCCTGCTGATGCATGACGAGGCCCTGCACGGCTATGTGGCCCGCGAGGCCACCAGCTATCCCCAGGCCATCGCCCTGGCCTCCAGCTTCGACACCGAGCTGGTTGAGAAGGTCTTCTCGATGGCAGCCAGGGAGATGCGGGCGAGGGGTTCCAACATGGCCCTGGCCCCGGTGGTCGATGTGGCCCGCGATCCGCGCTGGGGCCGCATCGAGGAGACCTATGGCGAGGATCCACACCTCTGTGCCGAGATTGGCCTCGCCGCCATTCGCGGCTTCCAGGGCAAGACCCTGCCGCTGGCCAGGGAAAAGGTGTTCGTCACCCTCAAGCACATGACCGGCCACGGCCAGCCCGAGAACGGCACCAATGTCGGCCCGGCCCAGATCGCCGAACGCACCCTGCGCGAGAACTTCTTCCCGCCTTTCGAGCGGGCGGTGAAGGAGCTGCCGGTCCGCTCGGTCATGCCCTCCTATAACGAGATCGACGGGGTCCCGTCGCATGCCAGCCACTGGCTGCTGACCGACATCCTGCGCACCGAGTGGGGCTATCAGGGCTCGGTCCAGAGCGACTATTTCGCGATCAAGGAACTGGCCAATCGTCACAAGATGACCGACAGCCTGGCCGATACCGCCGTCATGGCGCTCAAGGCCGGCGTCGATGTCGAACTGCCCGACGGCGAAGCCTATGCCCTGCTGCCCCAGCTGGTGAAGGAAGGCCGGGTCTCCATGGCCCAGCTCGACACCGCCGTCGGCCGGGTGCTGAAGATGAAGTTCGAAGGTGGCTTCTTCGAAAACCCCTATGTCGACGAGAAGGCCGCCGAGTCTCTCAACAACACGGCCGAGGCCATCGCCCTGGCCCGGGAAGCGGCCCGCAAGTCCGTGGTGCTGCTCAAGAACGACAAGGGCCTGCTGCCCCTGAACGGCAAGGCGATCAAGCGCATGGCCCTGCTGGGCACCCATGCCCGCGACACGCCGATCGGCGGCTATTCCGACGAGCCCAAGCATGTGGTCTCGCTGCTGGAGGGCCTGACCGCCGAGGCCAAGGCCCAGGGCTTTGCCCTGGACTATGCCGAGGCCGTGCGCATCACCGAACGCCGCGTCTGGGCCGCTGACGAGGTCAAGCTGGTCGATCCGGCCGTCAACGCCAGGCTGATCGCCGAGGCCGTCGAGGTGGCCAGGAAGGCCGATGTGGTGGTCATGGTGCTGGGCGACAACGAGCAGACCAGCCGTGAGGCCTGGGCCGACAATCACCTGGGCGACCGCAATGACCTGGACCTGATCGGACAGCAGAATGATCTGGCCCGGGCGATCTTCGACCTTGGCAAGCCGACCGTGGTCTTCCTGCTCAATGGCCGCCCGATGTCGATCAACCTGCTGGCCGAACGGGCCGATGCCATCGTCGAGGGCTGGTATCTGGGCGAGCAGACCGGTACCGCCGGCGCCGACATCCTGTTTGGCCGGGCCAATCCGGGCGGCAAGCTGCCGGTCAGCATCGCCCGCAATGTCGGCCAGCTGCCGATCTTCTATAACCGCAAGCCGACCTCGCGCCGGGGCTATCTGTTCGACCAGAAGACCAGCCCGCTCTATCCGTTCGGTTTTGGCCTGTCCTACACGACCTTCGACATCTCGGCCCCGCGCCTCGCCAAGGCCAAGATCAGCCAGGGCGAGACGGTCAGGGTCGAGGTCGATGTGACCAACACCGGCAAGCTCGCGGGTGATGAAGTCGTCCAGCTCTATATCCATGACGTCGCGGCCTCGGTGACCCGTCCCTTGCTGGAGCTGAAGCACTTCAAGCGCGTCACCCTGGCGGCCGGGGCGAAAACCACCGTGGCCTTCGAGATGGCCCCTTCGGACCTGTGGTTCTGGAACCTGGAGATGCAGCGCGTCGTCGAACCCGGGGCCTTCGAGATCCTGGTCGGGCCCAATTCCGTGGACCTGAAGTCGGCCACCCTGACGGTGGTCTAGGTCGGCGAGCCGCTCCCCCCTTTGGGAGAGCTGTCGCGGAGCGACTGAGGGGGTCATCTCGGCCAAGGCCGTGCTGCCCCCCCTCCGGCCCTTTGGGCCACCTCCCCCAGAGGGGGAGGATCTATTCGGAGGGAGTAACACCATGCGTCGTCTCACCTCGGGCCTGCTGGCCGCCGCCCTGCTGGCCGGCCCCGCTGCCGCCCAGGATCTCCTGAACGCCCTGTTCGCTGACCATGCCGTGGTCCAGCGCGACCGGCCGTTGCCGGTGTTCGGGACCGCCAGGCCCGGCGAAACCGTCACCGTGGCCTTTGCGGGCAAGACCGCGACGACCACCGCAGGGGGCGACGGTGCCTGGCGTCTCGACCTGCCGGCGACCCCGGCCGGCGGTCCCTATGACCTGACGGCCAGTACGCCCTCCAGAACCCAGACGGTCCGCGATGTGCTGGCCGGGGAGGTCTGGCTGTGCTCGGGCCAGTCCAATATGGAACTGTCGGTCGACCGGGCCAACGACGCCTGGAACCAGGTCAATAACATCGCGGCCAATGACAGCCTGCGCATGGTGACCATCGAGAAGGCCGATGCCCGCGCCCCGAGGGCCGGCTTCGGCAAGCCCCCGGTCTGGAAGCCGACCAGCCGTGAAACGGTCGGGTCCTTTTCGGCCAGCTGCTACTATTTCGCCCGCGAGCTGCAGAAGACCCGCACGGTACCCTTCGGTCTGATCCACGCCTCCTGGGGCGGATCGGGGATCGAGGCCTGGATGAGCCCGGCTGCCCTTCGCAAGGTCGGCGGCTATGACGAGGCCATCGCGACCCTGAACCTGTCCCTGACCGACCCGGTCGCCGCCAACCGACGCTGGGGCGAGACGATCAAGGCCTGGTGGACCGCCAGGCACCCGACCGAGACGGCCACCGCGCCCTGGACCGGTTCGGGTCCCTGGACGCCCGCGCCCAAGGGGCTTGGGGTCTGGGAGCGCTGGGGCGTGCCGGACCTGGCCAGTTTCAACGGCGTGGTCTGGTTCAAGGCGGAGGTCACCCTGACCGCCGCCCAGGCCCGCCAGGCGGCAGTCCTGGGCCTTGGCCAGATCGACGAGATGGACGCCACCTATCTGAACGGCGTGGGCGTCGGCGCCACCTCCGGGGCCTGGCTGGACCGGTCCTATCCTCTGGCCGCCGGGTCGCTGAAGGCCGGCCGGAACACCCTGGTCGTGTCGGCCTATGACACCTATGCCAATGGCGGATTATACGGTGATCCCTCGAAAAGGGCCCTGACGCTGGCGGACGGCACCCGCGTGCCTCTGGAGGACTGGACCTATCGGATCGAGCCCCGGATCGGTGCCGATCCGCCCCGGGCTCCGTGGGATACCCTGGCCGGGGTCTCGACCCTCTATAACGGCATGCTCGCGCCGATGGGGCCCTATGCCCATGCCGGCCTGGCCTGGAACCAGGGCGAGACCAATGTCGGCCGCGACCAGACCTATGCCCCTTTGCTGACCGCCTTCATGGCCGAGCGCCGGGCCGGCCAGGCGGCGGACCTGCCGGTGGTGGTGGCCCAGCTGGCCAGCTACGGGGCCTTTGCTACGACGCCCTCGGCCTCCGGCACGGCCGCCCTGCGCGAGGCCCAGCGCCGCGCCGTGACCGCCGATCCCCATGCCGGCCTTGCGGTGACCACGGACATTGGCGACCCCTTCGACATCCATCCCGGCAACAAGCAGGAGGTCGGCCGCCGCCTGGCCCTGGCCGCTCGGCGCATCGCCGGTGAAGCGGTGACCACGGGCCCGGCCCCGGTCTCGGCCCGGCGGGTCGGGGACACGGTGATCGTCGCCTTCGACCAGATTGGCGGGGCCCTGGTGTCGCGCGGCTCGGACCGGGTGATCGGTTTCGAGCTCTGCGACCCGGCCGGAACCTGCCGCTGGGCTGACGGCCGGATCAACGGATCAAGCGTCATCCTGACCGTTCCGCCGGGATCGACACCGGCCAGGGCCCGCTTCGCCTGGGCGGACAGCCCGACCTTCAACCTCTTTGACAGTGCCGGCTTGCCGGCGGTGCCGTTCGAGCTGGAGGTGCGGTAAGCCTGTCAAGGCTTGCAGGACCCCGCCCTGGCTTCAGCACGCGAGGCCGCCTTGCCCGCCGAGCGGCCGCTATCTGGGGCGGGTCCTGATCCTGAAGCGCTATGAGCCAGGCACCGCAGACCAGGAACCCTGAGTGCGGAAATCAGGGGCTTTCGCCGGAGGGAAGGTCAAACAGGCGGTTGGCGCTTTTCAGTTTTGGAAAGAAGCGGGACAGATCGACCGAGATAGCGAAGGTGTCGTCATGGCCACCGGCGTGAAGCCTGGTCCGGGTCCAGGCCACATTAAGCGGCAGGCCCGAGATATCGAGCGGCGTGCGGACAAGGGCCCCATAGCCCCAGTCTTTGGCATCGTTCCGATCACGATAGGCGGCGACGGCCGACAGGCCCCATTCGTTGGTGCGGGCATAGGTGTCGCGGTCATAATCCCAGCGGCTCCAGCCCACGACTTCAACAAGGTTCATGACGGTGTCAGTGCCGTGAACATCCTTCAGGGCCAGGCCCGTCGAAGGGTGCAGCAGAGTGACGGCATGACCGGGCGGTTCGCGCCAGCCCGGGCTCGGGTCACGACTCTGAGCATAGATGACGCTGTTCAGCGCCAGTTCCCAGGGCAGTTGCGCGCGGCCCTTGCCGCCGCCGAAATGATAGGCGTCCCAGCGTCCGACAAGGCCTTCGAGCCGGGTGATGGCAGTGTCGAAATTGCCGCTCGTCGCTGCCATGAAGCCGCGCTCCAGCCCATCGAACAGCGGCCAGAGCGAGATGACCCGCGCCACCTCGTCCTCGCAGGCCGTACAGGGCGCATTGGCGGCGAGCACCTCGGCCTCGATGTCGCGATAGGGCGTTTCGGCTTGAACCCTTCGGGCCAGGGCTGAATCGGGGGCCGATGCGTCGAGGACCAGCCGCATGAGGCTGACGCCGACCCCGGTCTTGACCCCGAAGCTGCTGTTCTCCGGCTTCCACCAAAAGGCGTTGGCGCGACTGTAGTGGTCCTTGGGGATCAAGCGAATGGCGTCCGTCTTGCCCAGCTTGAACAGCTTGAGTTCGCTGAAGCGCGTTTCAGCTGCCAGGAGCCCCCGGCAGGACGGCGCGTCGGCCTGCGGGGCGCATCCATAGGCCGCCTGTGTTTCGGCAAGTCCGACTTCGAGGGCCGCCAGTATGGCATCGAGACCCGGCGCCGGTTCCGGCAGGGCAAGGGGTGCACACCGACCACCAAGTTCCCCGGCTTCGTCACGCAGGGTCTGCACGGCCTGATTGGGACTTGGCGGCGAGGGCAGGGCCGTCATGGCGGCCGCCAGACAGTCCTCCCGCGCCTTGGTCAAGGTCGCGCCGGTAAAGGTTGGGGTCTGGGCGAGGGCCGGGGTCGCAAGGCTTCCGCAGGCCAGTAGAACCGCCAGCAGCAGACGGGTGGTGAGCGACCTGATCATCCTCAAAACCCCTTCAACTTGCCGAGCAGGGTCGGCAGAAGCTTGGCGACCTCTTCCTTGGTGGTTGGCAGGGCCATATCCCCGAGCGCGCCCTCGAGCCTTTGCCGGACTTCCTGTTGCAGCTGCTGGCGCAGGTGATCGCCAACGGTCTCGCGAACCAGTTTTTCGTTGGCCTCACTCACGGTGCTCTCAAGATCGGGCGACTCGGAGGGCCGGCGGCCCCGCAGCCTGGGCCACAGCTCGGCCACAACTCTCGGCTGGCGCATATAGTGGCTGAAGCCGTGCGGTACGACCGAGGCCAGCTTGTCGAAGTTGTTCCAGTCCTGGACCCAGTCGATGAACTCGTCGGCGAGGTAGTAGCCTGACAGTCCCGTCAGCGGCACATAGCCCGCAGCCTTTACCCATTTCGGATCCGACGGCTGGAACGGCCGAATTCGGCAGAACGGGTCAAGGGTGTGGCTGCAGTTCAGATAGTGCCCCACGTTCAGGGGGCCGTCGGGAACCAGGCGGTCGCTATAGGCGGCGGCCGGTGGCGACAGAGCGCGCGCCACATTGGCGACCATGCCGATCACCTTGGGCGGGATCAGCGCCGCATCCAGCTCAGGATCCTGCTTGGCTTCAGCCATCAGTGCCGGGATGGCGTTGTTGATGACGGCCGTGCCCAGCGAGTGCGCCAGGATACTCCAGTTATCCAGCCTCAGGGCCTGATGATGCTTGCGCAGGGCCTCGAGGATCTGCCTGGCCACGTGGGGGTGGATCGCATCCTGCAGCAGAGGCGAGGTATAGAGGAGCACATCGGCGACATGCGTCCAGAGAAAGGACTTGTCGGTATTGCCCTTGAAGAAGTCGGTGATCTTCCCGGCGACGCCGTCGTCGAGATCGAACGCTTTCCAGGTCCCGGCCTGGTATTCCCAGTCAGTCCGGTAGCGCTCCAGAAAGCTGTCGAATTCGATGGTTTCGACCACGAAGCGATCATCGAAATCGACACCCTTGCCCAGCTTGGGGTCGTTCTTGATGAACGTGTCATAGACCTCGACGAGGCTTTTTCTGGCCTCGGCAAACCAGCCCTTGGTGTCCTGAACCCACTTGCCGTCCTTGAACGCGCCGTAAGAGCCCATGCCGTGCACAAGGAACAGGATGTGCTTGCCCATAGCGTTCCCCCGATGCGCCCCGCTCATTGGCTGAACGGCGTTCGGTGAAAGCTCTCACAAGGTTTGGCTTACTGCAAGTAAAACGATAGTCGACCCGACCTTCGATTGTGTCGGGCTGGCGCGGCAGGCCCTAGATCGACACCCGCTTGGCGAGCGCGTCGCGGCGGGCGCTGGTTTCTTCCCGGGCGCGCTGGACGGCCTCGGTCTCGGTGGCGTGCAGCAGATGCTCGATCACCCGCTCCAGGTGGTCGCGCATCGCTTGCCGCGCCGCGGCGGGGTCGCGGGCCTGAAGGGCCTCGAACACCCGGCGGTGTTCGTTGATCCGCGGCTCCAGTCCCATGCCGCGAGCGCGGGCCAGGATGTTGCGGGCCAGGGGCGAGCGGTTTCGCCAGTCCCAGAGGGTCTCGATGGTGGCAATGATCGCGCCATTGCCGGTGGCCCGGGCAATGATCATGTGGAATTCGCGGTCGGCCTCTTCGCCGGCGATTTCCTCTTCCTCATGCATCCGGACCATGGCCGCTTCCAGCTGGGCCAGTTGGGCCTCGTCGATGCTGGTGGCGGCGAGGGCGGCGGCCTCGCCCTCGAACAGGCGGCGGGCCTCGATCAGCTCGAAGGCTCCGACGTCGACATCGACTTCCGACGAGGGCACGACGGGGCGGACATTGCCGGTGACATAGATCCCCAGGCCGTGGCGGGCCTCGATCATGCCGAGCATTTCCAGGGCAATCAGCGCCTCGCGCAGGGTCGGTCGGCTGACCCCGAACTGTTCGGCCAGTTCGCGCTCGGTCGGCAGGCGGTCGCCCAGCCTGTACTCACCGGCCTCGATGGCCTCGGCCAGGCTGTCGGCGATGCGGCGATAGAGCTTGACGTTGTCAGCCATGGGCGGTGCTTCAGGTCTCGCACGGTAGGGGTGCCGGGTCGCGGCGGTCCGGCTGCGAGTATCGCGCAGATTCTCGACCATGGCTCACCCTTTTACCAAAGGCCGGAGCGCCGGTGGCGCGGTTCACCAGTCATGCATCGACCCGTCTTCGCGCCTGGCGACCGGCAGGTAGGCGCGCCGGTAGGGATAGGTCGCGGCCAGGTCCTCATCGATGTCGACCCCAAGGCCCGGAGCCTCGCCCGGATGCAGCATGCCGTCGGCAAAACTGTAGGCATGCGGGAAGACCGCGTCGGTTTCGGCCGTGTGGCGCATGTATTCCTGGATGCCGAAATTGGGGATCGACAGGTCGAAGTGCAGGGCGGCGGCCATGCTGACCGGCGACAGGTCGGTGGCCCCGTGACAGCCGGTCCGGACATGGTGCAGGTCTGCGAGGCTGGCGATCCTGCGCAGGTGGCTGATCCCGCCCGCATGGACGACGGTGGCGCGGATATAGTCGATCAGCTGCTCCTGGATCAGGGTCTTGCAGTCATGGATCGAGTTGAACACCTCCCCGACGGCCAGGGGGGTGGTGGTATGCTGGCGGACCAGACGGAATCCGTCCTGGTTCTCGGCCGGGGTGGCGTCCTCCATCCAGAACAGCCTGTAGGGTTCGAGATCCTTGCCCAGCCGGGCGGCCTCGATCGGGGTCAGGCGGTGGTGGACGTCGTGCAGGAGGTGGATGTCCCAGCCCAGACGTTCGCGGGCGGCCCTGAACAGGTCCGGGGCGGACCGCAGATATTTCTCGGTCGACCACAGGGTTTCCTTTGGCAGGTCACTGTCGGCCGGCTCGTAGAAGAACCTGTCCTTGGAGACGCCATAGGTCCCCTTCAGGCCGGGCACGCCCGACTGCAGGCGGATGGCCTTGTAGCCCTGCTCGACATAGTCGGCGGCATTGGCCAGGGTCTCGTCGATGGTCTCGCCATTGGCATGGCCATAGACCATGACGCCCGTGCGGCAGGCCCCGCCCAGCAGTTGATAGACCGGCAGGCCGGCGACCTTGCCCTTGATGTCCCACAGCGCCATGTCGACGGCGGCGAGGGCCGACATCGTCACCGGCCCGCGACGCCAGTAGGCTCCCCGGTAGAGGAACTGCCAGACATCCTCGATCTGGTGCGCGTCGCGACCGATCAGGCAGGGAATGACATGTTCGGTCAGATAGGCCTCGACTGCCAGTTCCCGACCGTTCAGCGTGGCATCGCCGATCCCGTAGGTTCCGTCCTCGGTCACGATCTTCAGGGTCACGAAGTTGCGGCCCGGGCAGGTCACGATGGTCTTGGCGGCGATGATCTTGGACATGGGGCGCTTTCGTCGGGGGCGGTCCGGCAGGACACCCTGGCGCGACGCGGCCAGGCGGCGCGCCGGTGTGATAGGTTTCCTCCCGCCCAAAGGTTTAGCGGCGAGGCATGGGTTGTCAATCAAGTGGTATGACCAATAAGAGAGTGGTGTCCCGACCTCTTTCCTGCGGGGCGTACACGACCTGCGGGCGCCGGCCAGGGCCGGGAGCGCGGGCCAGACTGATCTGGGAGTAAGTGGATGCGGCTTTCTGCGATCCTTGTCGGCCTGGTCCTGCTGGTCGCCTCGACGGCCTGGGCCGAGGACGGCCATGACCTGTGGCTGCGCTACCGGCCGGTCGAGGCCGGGGCGGGTTATGTCCCGACCGCCATCGCCCCTGTCGCCGACACCCCAACCCTCAGGATCGCCCGCGCCGAGCTGGAGCGGGGCCTGCGGGGTCTGGTGGGTGCGGCTCCGGCGGGCGCGGATCGCGTCATCCTGATCGGCACGCCGGCGAGCTCGCCCGCCATTGCCGGCCTGGACCTGCCGCTGAAGGCGGCGGGGGAAGAAGGCTATCTGATCCGGAGCGCCACCTTCGACGGCCGCTCTGCCACGGTGATCGCCGCCAATCGCGACATCGGGGTTCTGTACGGCGTCTTCCGCTATCTGAGCCTGATCCAGACCCGCCAGCCTGTGGATAACCTGGCGATCGTCTCGGCCCCGAAGATCAAGCTGCGGATGCTCAATCACTGGGACAATCTGGATCGTACTGTCGAGCGCGGCTATGCGGGCCAGTCGATCTGGGACTGGTGGAAGCTGCCGGACTACGCCGACCCCCGCTATGCCGACTATGCCCGCGCCAATGCTTCACTGGGGATCAACGGGACGGTCCTGAACAATGTCAACGCCAAGGCCCTGAGCCTGACGGGCCCCTGGATCGCCAAGGCCGGCGCCCTGGCCACCGTGTTCCGGCCCTATGGGATCAGGGTCTATCTGTCGGCCCGCTTTTCCGCCCCGATCGAGATCGGCGGCCTGAAGACGGCCGATCCGCGCGACCCGGCTGTCAGGGCGTTCTGGAAGGCCAAGGCGGACGAGATCTACAAGGTCATTCCCGACTTCGGGGGCTTTCTGGTCAAGGCCAATTCCGAAGGGCAGCCGGGTCCGCAGGACTATGGGGCCACCCATGCCGACGGGGCCAACATGCTGGCCGATGCCGTCGGCCCGCATGGCGGCGTCGTCATCTGGCGCGCCTTCGTCTATTCGCACGAGCAGCCCGACGACCGCGCCAAGCAGGGCTATGCCGAGTTCAAGCCGTTCGACGGCCAGTTCCGCGACAATGTGGTCATCCAGGTCAAGAACGGCGCGATCGACTTCCAGCCGCGCGAGCCGTTCCATCCGCTGTTCGGAGCCATGCCGAAGTCGAACCTCGGCATGGAGTTCCAGATCACCAAGGAATATCTCGGCTTCGCCACCCATCTGGCCTATCTGGGCCCCCTCTACGAGGAGACCCTGCGCGCCGACACCCAGGCCCGGGGCAAGGGCTCGACCGTGGCCCGGGTGATCGACGGAGACCTGGACGGCCGCAAGCTGACCGCCATGGCCGGCGTCGCCAACATTGGGACAGACAGAAGTTGGAGCGGATCGCATTTCGACCAGGCCAACTGGTACGTCTTCGGCCGCCTCGCCTGGGACCCTGACGCCTCGAGCCGCGACATCGCCGCCGACTGGGCGAAGATGACCTTCAGCCCCGATCCGCGCTTCGTCGGTCCGGTGGTCGATCTGATGATGGGCTCGCGCGAGACGGTGGTCGACTACATGACCCCGCTGGGCCTGCACCACCAGATGGGCCGCAGCCATCACTACGGCCCGGGGCCCTGGGTGGCCGGAGGCGAGCGCGCCGACTGGACCAGTGTCTATTACGCCATGGCCGGGCCGGACGGGATCGGCTTTGACCGCACGGCCCGGGGGAGCAATGCCGTGGCCCAGTACGCTCCCGCTGTCGGCGCCTGCTTCGCCGATCTTCGCTGCGTCGATGAAAAGGACCTGCTGTGGTTCCACCACCTGCCCTGGGACTATCGCCTGAAGTCGGGCCAGACCCTGTGGGAGGGCCTCGTCACCCGCTATTCGCGCGGCGTGGCCGGGGTGGACGCCATGGGCAAGACCTGGGGCGACATGGCCCCCTATGTCGATGCCGAGCGCCACGCCCAGGTCACCGCCTTCCTGAAGATCCAGCGCCGCGAGGCCCAGTGGTGGCGTGACGCCTCGGTGTCCTGGTTCCAGACCTTCTCGCAGCGCCCCCTACCGGCGGGGGAAGCGCTGCCGCCCCAGTCCCTGGACTATTATCAGGGGCTCAGCTTTCCCTATGCGCCAGGGATCTGACCGGGTCGTGCAGGCTCAGGCCGCAGCGACCTTGACCGCCAGGGCCGCGTCGATGCCGGCATAGAGCGTGTCGGGGGTGACCGGCTTGGTGATGAACCCGTTGGCCCCGGCCGCGATCGCCTGATCGCGATGGGCGGGCGAGGCATTGGCCGTCATCATGATGATCGGGGTAGGGGGCCTTTGCTGCGCCGCTTCCCATGTGCGGATGTCGGCGGTGGCCGAAAGTCCGTCGAGGACCGGCATCTGCATGTCCATCAGCACTAGGTCGAAAGGCGATTGGCCGAACCGCTCCAGGGCCTCGGCCCCGTTCTCGGCCATCACCAGCTCGACCTCGAGAGGTTCAAGCAGGAGCTCAACGACCCGGCGGTTCACCGGATGATCCTCGGCCAGCAGGACGCGCAGGCTTTGGCCCGGCTTCGGCGTCGACACATCGGACCACAGGGTGGGCGCGGCGGCCGTGTCCGGGGCCGAGGCGCGCTTGAGCGGAATGCTGAAGGTGAAGCTGCTGCCCTGGCCGGGCAGGGCCCGCGCATCGATCTCGCCGCCCATCAGGGTGACGAGGTTCTTGCAGATGGCCAGGCCCAGTCCGGTGCCGCCATAACGCCGGGTGATGGTGTCATCACCCTGCACAAACCGTTCGAACAGCCGCGGCAGAACGGCCTCGTCGAGGCCAACTCCGGTGTCATCGACGGTGATGGTCAGCTGGCAGTCATCGCCGGATGCGGGAGAGACCTCCACCCGGACCGTGACCTTGCCGGAGTCGGTGAACTTGATGGCATTGGCGGTCAGGTTGCCCACGACCTGCCTCAGTCTCAGGGCATCGCCGAGGAACGGGCCGTCGGCCTCCGGCGAGAACTGGACGTCAAAGGCCAGGCCCTTGCTGTCAGCCCGCAGGCGCATCAGATCGGTGCAGGTCAGGATCTCGGCCTTCAGGTCGAGCGGCGCGATCTCCAGTTCCAGGCGGGAGGCCTCGATCTTGGCAATGTCGAGCAGGTCATTGAGGATGCGCTCCAGCGTCTCCCCCGACGCCACGATGATGTCGACCATCTCGCGCTGTCGATCGGGCATTTCGAGACGCGACAGGGCCTTGGCCAAGGCGATGACGCCATTCAGCGGCGTGCGAATCTCGTGACTGACATTGGCCAGGAAGGTCGACTTGGCGGCGCTCGCTCGCTCGGCGGTATCGACCGCCTCGATCAGGGCGGCTTCCTGCAGCTTCAGCTGGGTGATGTCGACAAAGGTGGTCAGGGTCTGGGTCAGGTCATCCCCGTCGTGCAGCGGCAGGGAATTGACGTTCAGCCAGCGCCGTTCCTCGTGGGGCAGGTTCACGCCCAGCATGAAGTCCAGGACCGGCTTGCCGGTGCTCAGACACTGCATTGAGGGTTGCTGGTCGACGGGCAGCGGCTTGCCGTCGCCGTCGATCAGGCTCCAGTCAGGATCCGCGGACGAGCGACCGGTGAGCTGGTCCTCGGTCATGCCCAGAAGGCGCGCGGCATGGGCATTGTGCTCGACAATGACGCTGGCGCGATCCTGCAGCACAACGCCTTCGCGCATGGCGGCGATGATGGTGCGGTAACGTTGATCGCTCCGCCGCATGTCTTCGAGGGTCTGGATCTGGGCGGCGGCAATCTGCGCCCCGGCCCGCGCCTCGATCAGGGCCATGGCCACACGGGACAGCCGCTCCAGACAGCGCAGCTCGCGCGGCGTCCAGGCCTTGGGCCGGGTATCGATGGCGCAGAGCGTGCCGATCCTCAGGCCATCGACCGTCGTCAGGGGGGCCCCGGCATAGGCCATGATCCCGGTGACGCCGGTAACCAGCGGATTGTCGGAAAAGCGCGGATCCTGGGTTGCGTCCTCGACGACGAAGACGGACGGCGTCTGGATGGCATGGCTGCAGAAGGCGACGTCGCGCGGGGTTTCCTGATCTTCGATGCCAATCCGCGCCTTGAACCACTGGCGATCGGCATCCACCAGGGAGATCAGGGAGATCGGGGTGCCGCAGGTCTCGGAGACCTCGGTCACCAGGTCATTGAAGCCCTCTTCCTCGATCGTATCGAGGATATCGAGCGCCCACAGCGCCGCCAGCCGCCGCTTCTCAAGATCGGGCACACTGTCGAGGATCACCATGCCAAGTCGCCGAAGGCCCCTGATTCTTCAATTGGATCATGGGTTAGAGGATCTTGTCGCGCAATCTAACCCAGGTGGGCGATATGACACAGGGGGCTGCCCCAGGCCTTGGCGACGAGGCCCGAGGTGGATCGCGAAGGCGCTGAACTTGAACACGGGTCCTTCGGGCCCGAGGGCGGCGAAGCGGTGCCTGGATGCACTGACGGTGCCGGGCTCAGGGCGGGGCCCGGCTCGCCTCACCCCATCGCGTCGCAATTGGCCCGGATGAAGTCAAAATGGTCCGGCATCACCTCGGCCGAGCGGGCGATCACGGCCTTGATGTCGGCCATGCGCCGGACCAGTTCCTCGTCGCCCATCACCTCGACCATCGGGTCATAGCCCCCCGGCAGCAGGCCCTGGCCGACCATGACGGCGAACCAGGAGGTGTCGTTGAACAGCTCCTCGTTCTCGCGGAAAATCCGGCCATGGCTCTGGAAGAGGGCGATCTTGTCGGCCAGGTAGTCGGGGATCGGCATTTCCCGCAGATAGTCCCAATAGGGCGTATCGTTCCGCTGCGTGGCCTTGAAGTGCAGGATGATGAAGTCGCGGATCTTCTCGTATTCGAAGGCCATCACCCGGTTGTAGCGGTCGATGTCCGGCTGGTGGAAATTGCGGTCGGGGAACATGGCCAGCAGGCGGGCGATCCCGACCTGGATCAGGTGGATCGACTGGCTCTCCAGCGGCTCCATGAAGCCGGCCGAAAGGCCGATGGCGACCACGTTCCTGTTCCAGCTCTTCTTGCGCCGGCCGGCGGTGAAGCGGATCTGGTTGGGGGGAGCCAGGGGCTCGCCGTCGAGATGGGCCAGCAGATAGGCCGTGGCCTCGTCTTCGCTGATGTGGGCGCTGGAATAGGCGTAGCCGTTGCCCAGCCGATGCTGCAGCGGGATCCGCCATTGCCAGCCGGCCGGCCGGGCCGTGGCGCGGGTCACCGGAGCGTTTGATCCGCCGAGGGTGCAGGGTACGGCGACGGCGCGGTCATTGAGCAGCCAGTTCGACCAGTCCTCATAGCCCGTCTGCAGGGTCTGTTCGATCAGCAGGCCGCGGAAGCCCGAGCAGTCGATGAACAGGTCGCCCTCGACGACCGCGCCGCTCTCCAGGGTGACCGAGGTCACGAAGCCGGTCAGGCCGTCCTGCTGGACCGTGGCGATCTTGCCCTCCTGCCGCACGATCCCGCGCGCTTCGGCATAGTCCCGCAGGTAGCGGGCATAGAGCCCGGCATCGAACTGGAAGGCATAGGCGATCGCGCCCAGAGGCGAATTGGCCTGTCCGTTGGGGCGCATGAACCTACCCTGCTGGGCCGCCACGGCATTGAGCGAATAGGCCCCGAGATCAGGCTCCAGGCCCATGCCATGCAGCTTCAGCCAGTAGGCGTGGAACGACACGGCTTCCATGTCGACGCCATAGGGACCGAACGGGTGGTGGTAGCTGTGACCGATCGCCTTCCAGTCGACGAACTCGATGGCCAGCTTGAAGGTGGCCTTGGTCTTGCGGACGAAGTCGTTCTCGTCGAGGCCCAGCATGCGGTTGAAGATATTGATCTGCGGAATGGTCGACTCGCCGACCCCCACCGTGCCGATGGCCTCGGATTCGACCAGGGTGACCTCCGTCTGACCGTCGCGGGTCAGGAAGCGGCCCAGGGCGGCGGCGGTCATCCAGCCGGCGGTGCCGCCGCCGACGATGACGACCTTGCGAAGACGGTTGACGCGGGTCATCGGGCTTTCTCGATTTCGCTCGCCGCGCAGTAGCGGGCGATAAAGGCTTCATGGGTGGGCAGGGCCTCGGCGGTCTGGCGCACCAGGCTGGCAAGACGGTGCATCTGATTGCGGACCAGGGTCTCGTCCAGAGTATCGACCAGCGGGTCATAGGCGCGCGGCCGGATGTTCTGGCCCAGCAGCACCGCCACCCAGCTGGGCTCGGCGAACAGGTCATAGTCGGTCGGGAACAGCCGGCCCCGGGCGGCGAACAGGTCGATCCGGTGTTGCAGACTGTCGGGGATCGCCATGTCGCGGGCCTGCTGCCAGTAGGGCTCGGATCGCTCATTGGCCTTGAAGTGCAGGATGATGAAGTCCCGGATCAGCTCGGTCTGCAGGATGGTCAGGCGGTTGTACTCGGCGATCTCGACGGGGTCGAAACCCCGGTCGGGAAACAGGGCCAGTAGCTTGGTGATCCCTGACTGGATCATGTGAATGCTGGTGCTTTCCAGCGGCTCCAGGAAGCCCGAGGCCAGGCCGATGGCGACGCAGTTCTTGACCCAGATCTGCTTGCGCCGCCCGGCCCGGAAGCGGATGAAATTGGGTTCTGCGCGGGCCGGGCCGTCCAGGGTGGCCCGAAGACGCGCCACGGCCTCGTCGTCGCCGAGATGCCGGCTGGAATAGACATAGCCATTGCCGGTGCGGTGCTGCAGCGGGATGCGCCAGCGCCAGCCGGCCGTATCGGCCGTCGCGCGGGTATAGGGGGTCAGGCCGTCGCCGCCGGTCTCGCAGGGCATGGCCACGGCCCGGTCATTGGGCAGCCAGTGGCCCCAGTCCTCGAAGCCGGTGTCGAGGGCCTGTTCGATCAGCAGGCCCCGGAAGCCCGAGCAGTCGATGAACAGATCCGCCTCGAGCACGGTGCCATCATCGGTCGTGACCGACGTGATGAACCCGTCCTCGCCCCGCAGGCTGACGTCCACGACCTTCCCTTCGCGCCGGACCACCCCGCGCGCCTCGGCATAGCGGCGCAGATAGCGGGCATAGAGACCGGCATCGAAATGGAAGGCGTATTTCAGGCTCGATAGCACCTGACCGGGGTCCTTGCTGGGCAGCATGAACTTGCCCAAGCGGGCCGCCGTGGCCGAAAGGTTGAAGTCGTCGAGGGACTGGGTCGACCCCTGGGCGCGGGCCTTCAGCCAGAACTGATGAAACTTGATGGCCTCGATATCCAGGCCATAGGCCCCGAACGGATGCAGGTAGCGTGAGCCGGGCCGGGTCCAGTCGACGAACTCGATGGCCAGTTTGAAGCTGGCCTGGGTCGAGCGCATGAAATCGGCTTCGTCGATACCGAGCATCTGGTTGAAGGTGTTGATCGGCGGGATCGTCGCTTCGCCCACCCCGACGGTGGAGATGGCGTCGCTTTCGATCAGGCTCACCTCCACGCCGCGCAGCACCTTGGCCAGGGCGGCCGCCGTCATCCAGCCCGCTGTGCCGCCGCCGACAATCAGAACCTTGCGGACCGGGTTGGTGTTCATGGGCGAAAACTCGCAGTAGCCATGGCGGTCTTGCTTCTCCCCTTGCGGGAGAAGGTGGCGACCGAAGGTCGACGGATGAGGGGTCGATCGACCTTTCCATCGGGCAGGGCAAGCCTGGGGACGCTGGTGCTACCCCTCATCCGGCGCCCTGCGCCACCTTCTCCCGCAAGGGGAGAAGGGAGACGATGATGTGCGTAATCAAGCACGGCTCGCCAGCGCCTCCGCATGGGTCGGCAGGCGTTCGGCCGTCTGGCTGAAGATCGCCCGCATGCGTTCGGTCGTAGCCTTCAGGCGCTCCAGCGGCATCCGGTCGGCCAGGGGATCATGGCGCCGGGGCAGTACGCCGTGGCCGATCAGGGCGGCGATCCAGCTGGGTTCAAGGAAGATCTCTTCGTCATACATCACCACCCGGCCGCGGCTCTCAAACTGGGCGATCCGGTAGGCCAGGGCGTCGGGAACGGGCGCGTCTCGCCCCAGATCCCAGATCGCTCCGTCGCGCCGGCCGGCCCGGCGATAGTGCAGGATGGCCATGTCGCGGACCCTGCCGAAGGTCTCCGCGCCCAGGCGATTATATTCTTGCGCCGCCACCGGCGCGCCGCCCGGACGCGGAAACAGGGTGATCAGCCGGGTGATCCCGCTCTGGATCAGGTGGATTTCGGCGGTGTCGAGCGCCTCGACCATGCCGGCCGCGCCGCCGATCGCGACACAGTTGCCGACCATGGCCCTCTGCCGCCGCCCGTTGCGCAGGGTGCGGAATTCCGGTGGGGAGAGACCCTCCTTCGGCAGGCCCGTGGCGGCCGCTCTGACGGCCACCTCGTCGCGGGTCAGGTCCGAGCGATAGGTCAGGCCGCCGTCGAGGCGACCACGCAGTGGGACGCGCCAGCGCCAGCCCTCTGCGGCTGCCTCGATCTCCGTCAGGGGCGGCGAGTCCCGCCGCGTCGGCGCCGATACCCGGACTGTCCGGTCGGCGGGCAACAGGGCTGACCAGTCCTCAAAGGGTTCCTCGCCGATCAACAGGGCCGCCGGTCCGGTGCAGTCGATGAAGAGCTCGGCCTCGACCCGCTCGCCGTCCCTGAGAACAACGGCCTGGATGTCGCCCGTCAGGCCGTCGCGGATCACGTCTGCGACCTCGCCCGGGCCGGCCATGACGCCGCCCTGCAGGGCCAGGGTCCGCAGCGCCGCCGCATAGAGGCCGGCATCCAGGTGCAGGCCATAGGCCAGGGTCGAGAGCGGTGACCGCGGATCTCCCGAAGGCCCGGAGAACCGGCCCTGCCGGGCCATAACCGCCGCCAGGCTGTAGTCGTCCAGCGGCGTCTGGTCGCCGGTCTGTCGAAGCCGGGTCCAGTAGTGATGGAAGCCCACCCCGTCGAGATTGGCTCCGATCTCGCCGAAGGCCTCACAGAACTGCGTGCCCGGCGTCCAGCCGCTGAACTGGGTGCCCAGCCGGAAGGTCGCCTGGGTGGCTTTCATCAGTGCCGCCTCGTCCAGGCCCAGCAGGCCGTGAAACGACCGCAAGGCGGGCAGGGTGGAGAGGGCCCCGGTTGCGGGCGGGCCGGTCTCGACGACCCGGATCTGCGCCTGCCGGCCAGTGGCGCGGGCAAGGCCTGCGGCGGTCATCCAGGCTTCGACGCCGCCGCCGATGATGGCGATCCGTCCGAGCGGGGGAGGGGTCATGCCGCCCCCCGCGCATCACAGAACCGCTCGAGAAAGGCCTGGTGATCGGGCATGGCCTCGGCGGTGCTCTGCACGGCGGCCTTGAGTTCGGCCAGCTTGCGGGCCGCCTCGGCCGGATCAATGGCGTCGGCCATGGGATCATAACCGCGCGGCAGGATGTTCTGGCCCAGATAGACGGCCAGCCAGGAGGGCTCGAGGAAGAAGCCGTCGCGATACTTCACCACCACGCCCCGGTCGCGGAACAGCGCCATCTTGTAGGCCAGGCTGTCAGGGATCGGGGCGGCGGCCTTGTCGCGCCAGAAGGCCGAGTCGTCGCGCTGGGTGGCGTGATAGTGCAGCACCAGGAAGTCGCGGATACGTTCGAACTCCAGGTCCATGACCCGGTTGTACTCGTCCTGGTCGGCGGTCGCGCAGCCTCGCTCGGGGAACAGTTCCAGCAGGGTCGAGACGGCCAGCTGGATCAGGTGGATGCTGGTGCTTTCGAGCGGCTCCAGGAAGCCCGAGGCGAGACCGATCGCCACGACATTGCGGTTCCACTGTTTCTTGCGTCGGCCGGTGGTGAAACGCAGGAAGCGCGGATCGGCCTGGGCCTTGCCGTCCAGCTTGGCCAGCAGCACCCGGGCCGCCTCGTCATCGCTGATATAGTGGCTGCAATAGACATAGCCGTTGCCGACCCGGTGCTGCAGCGGAATGCGCCAGCGCCAGCCGGCATCGTCGCTGGTGGCGCGCGTATAGGGGGTCGGCGGCTCGACCGAGTCGCAGGGCACGGCCGCGGCGCGGTCGCAGGGCAGCCAGTGGGTCCAGTCCTCGTAGCCGGTCTTCAGGGCCTGTTCGATCAGCAGTCCGCGGAAGCCCGAGCAGTCAATGAACAGGTCGCCCTCGATCCTCTGGCCGCTCTCCAGGATCACGGCCTGAACAAAGCCGGTCTCGCCGTCCAGGCTGACGTCCTGGATCTTGCCCTCGGTGCGCCTGACGCCCCGCGCCTCGGCATAGGCCCGCAGATACTGGGCATAGAGGGCCGCATCGAACTGGTAGGCATAGGAAAAGGTCGATCCGAGCGAGCGCGGGTCGGTAGCCGGCGGAGCGAACTTCTTCAGCCGGGCAGCGATGATCGGCAGGCTGTAGGCCTCGATCGAGTCGGCCTCGCCCCTTTGCCGCGCCCGCAGCCAGTGCTGGTGGAAGGCCACGCCGCCCAGCGGCTGACCGAAGGCCCCGAACGGGTGGATGTAACTCTCGCCCTTGCGGCCCCAGTCGCGAAACTCGATGCCGAGCTTGTAGGTCGCCTGGGTCTTGCGCATGAAGTCGGCCTCGTCGAGGCCGAGCTTGGCGTTGAAATTGCGGATGTGAGGCACGGTGGCCTCACCCACGCCGACCGTGCCGATCTCGGCCGATTCGACGAGGTCGATGGCAATCCGGGTGCCCCCCAGAACGGCGCTGAGGCCGGCCGCGGTCATCCAGCCCGCCGTTCCGCCGCCCACGATGACGATCCTGCGGATCGCCTCGCCCGTCCTGCCGTTCTCATCCATTCCGGCTTCCCTCCACCCTGTCTCCGCAGGGCTGTTTCTCAATGTGACCGTAGAGACAAAGTCGAAATTGACAACGCTGTCTTTAAGCGTCATCGTAACTTCATCCGGACGGCAAGATCCGGTTCAGGTGGTCAAACCATCGGGGGGAAACGGTAGGTCGAGCTAGCCCGGGGTCATGTGTCGTGCAGGCGACAAGGCCCCCAAGGCGCTCGTTCAAGATCTCTCCCCTTTGCACAGCTACGTGAGCCGGGCCTGTGTGGCAACGCTTGACAGCCGGTGATCTGTCATATGATCTGACCAATAATGGTCACGGTAACATGACCAATGGTAGCGCTAACGTTGCGCTGCTGAAAAACGGGGAGGTGAGACGCATGGGCTCTGTTCAGAGGCCGTCCGCGCAGCGCGGGCAAAATTCATTGATGTCGGGTCTGAAGTGCGGCGCATCCGCCGTGGCGCTGGGTGCGGCGATCTTCGCCGGGCCGGCCTTCGCTCAGACCGCGGCCAAGGCTGACGATCCTGTCGCAGTCGATACGGTGGTGGTGACCAGCATCCGCCAGAGCCTGAAGAGCTCCCAGGCGCTGAAGCAGTCGTCAGAGATCATTGGCGACTCGATCACCGCCGAAGACATCGGTGCCCTGCCGGACCGCTCGGTCACGGAAGCCCTGCAGCGCGTGCCCGGCGTGTCGATCAACCGCTTCGCCGCCGGCGTCGACCCTGACCACTTCTCGGTCGAAGGCTCGGGCGTCGTGGTGCGTGGTCTGAACTTCGTGCGTTCCGAGCTGAACGGCCGCGACACCTTCTCGGCCAATAACGGCCGCATCCTCAGCTTCGCCGACGTTCCCTCGGAACTGATGGGCGGCGTCGACGTGTTCAAGAGCCCCTCGGCCGACATGATCGAGGGCGGCATCTCGGGTACCGTCAACCTGCGCACGCGCCTGCCGTTCGACAGCAGCAAGCGCCTGCTCTCGCTCTCGGCCGAGGCCAGCTATGGCGACATGGTCAAGTCGTGGAAGCCGACCTATTCCTTCCTCTACAGCGACCGGTTCGACACCAATGTCGGCGAGTTCGGCCTGCTGCTGAGCTACGTCAATTCCGAGCTGTCGACCCGCAGCGATGCCATCCAGGTGTCGAACTTCGGCTGCCGCACCAATCTGGGCGTCACCAGCGGCGACTGCGGCAACGGCACCAAGGGCGTGTGGTTCCCGCGCGGTGCGGCGTTCCGCTCCACCAACACCGATCGCGAGCGCCAGGGCGCTGCGGCCGCAGTGCAGTGGAAGAGCACCGACGGCACCATGGAAGCGGCCTTCCAGTACCTGCGTTCAGAGTCCAATTCGGCCTGGACCGAACACGCGATGGAAATCGCCACCGACAACGTGGCCAGCAATGGCGACTCGCGCGCCGTCGCCGGCACGACCTTCAGCTATGACGGCAGCGGCGTGTTCACCAACGGTGCCATCACCGGCACCACCGGCTGGCGTTCGGACCAGTTCTCCGATCCACGCACCCCGATCGACGGCCTGCAGTCGAACAACATCCGCCGCGACGTTGATCAGACCTATCTGACCAGCGACTACGGCTTCAATTTCAAGTGGACCCCGAACGACAACTGGGGCTTCCAGTTCGACGCCCAGCACGTCGACTCCAAGGTCGACAATATCGATGTCGGCATCTGGACCTCCAGCTTCCAGAACGCCGCCATCACCCTGAACGGCAATGATCTGCCGACGGTGGCCTTCTCGCTGCCGGGCAATGGCCTGACCCCGTCGAACTGCCTGCCGATCAACAACAACTGCCCGTCCTATGGCCGCGGCACCCATGCCAATCTGAGTGATCCGTATAACCACTTCTGGCGCTCGGCGATGGACCACATCGAGCAGTCGGAAGGTACCGAGAACTCGCTGAAGGTCGACGTTGAGTACAAGTTCAACGACGATACCTGGTTTGACTCGGTGAAGGCTGGCGTGCGCTGGCATGAACGTGACCAGACCACGCGCTTCTCGTCCTATAACTGGGGCGTGCTCAGCGAAATCTGGGGCAATAACGGCCCGGTCTGGCTTGACGACAAGGTCGACGGCATCGTCGACAGCAACCCGCTCGGTGCCGCCGGTTCGACCACTGCGAGCGCTACGGAACTGTGGGGCTTCCCCAACTTCATGCGCGGCCAGACCCCGCTGCCGACCGGAACCGATGCGCGTCTGTTCTATGCCGGCAATGCCGCGACCGACTACAAGACCATGTCCGACTTCGCCCTGCTGGTCGGTGATGAATGGCAGCCGCGCAATGGGGCCAATGGATGCCCGCAGCACTGGGTGCCCCTGGCCAAGCGCTGTAACACCATCGCCGGAACGCCGTTCCTCCCGCAGGAAATCAACCCGGTCAACGAGGTCAACAAGGCCGCCTATGTGATGACGCGCTTCAAGGGTGACCTTGGTGCGGCCCGGGTCAGCGGCAATATCGGCCTGCGCTACACCTCGACCACCCGCGAGGCCGACGGCTTCCTGGCCTTCCCGAACACCAATTTCACGACGGATGCCCAGTGCGCCATCGTGCCGGTTGGCCAGGCTCCGACCCCGTTCTGTCAGCTGGCACCGTCGGTGCGCGCTGCGGCCCGGGCCTGGGCCAACGGGGCTGTCACCCCGACCACCGAAAGCAAGGACTTCAACTACTGGCTGCCCAGCTTCAATGTGAAGGTGGTCATGCCCAATGGTCTGCAGTACCGCCTCGGCGCGTCCAAGACCCTGGCGCCGCCGGATATCGGTCTGACCCGCAACTATTATAACCTGTCGTTGAACACCAATGCCGACGGCATTTCCAACGGCCGGCCCAGCGGCAATGTCACGGTCGGCAATCCGGGTCTGAAGCCCACCCAGTCGACCAATCTGGATGCTTCGGTGGAGTGGTACTTCGCCTCGGTCGGCTCGCTGACCTTCGCGGCCTTCTACAAGGAACTGACCGACGTCGCGACCAACACGACCCAGCGCGTGCCGTTCACCAACAACGGCGCAACCTTCGATGTCGTCACGACCACGCCGGGCAATTCCGACAAGAAGGCCAAGGTCAAGGGCTTCGAGATCGGCTACCAGCAGTTCTACGACTTCCTGCCCAAGCCGCTGGACGGGTTCGGCATCAATGCCAACTACTCCTACATCGAGAGCAATGGCGTGCCGCAAAGCACGCTGTCGGCCACCGATCCCGACGTGGCGGCCGGCCGTGTGACTACGGTCGACACCAGCAAGCTGCCGCTGCAGGGGCTGTCCAAGCACAATGCCAACTTCGCGGCCATCTATGAGAAGGGTCCGATCTCGGCCCGGCTGGCCTACAACTGGCGCTCGGACTTCCTGCTGACCGTCCGCGACGTGATCGTGCCCTATGCGCCGATCATGAACGAGGCGACCGGCCAGCTGGACGGCTCGTTCTTCTACACCGTCAATCCGAAGGTGAAGATCGGCGTCCAGGGCGTGAACCTGCTGAACGAAACCACCATGACCAGCCAGGTCCTCAACAGCAGCCTGCTGAAGACCGGTCGTTCCTGGTTCATGAATGATCGCCGCTACACCTTCGTGATGCGCGCGAGCTTCTAGGTTTCCGCGAGCCGCGCCGGTCGGGTCTCCTCTGGGCCGGCGCGACTTTCGGAAATGGGCTCTGTCAGAGCCCGGATACACTTGCAGCTCCTCCTTTCCGCGCATCGTCTCTGGCGGTGCGCGGTTTTTTCTGAAGGCTTCGTCGATGCGCCCAAACTCTCCGGCCCCTTCGCGCCGACAGGCGCTCGGCCTGGGCCTTGCTGCCGGTGCCCTGTCCGGCTTTCCGGCCTTCGCCGCCACCGGGCCCTCCCTGGCCAGCCTGGCTCGCGACAAGGGGCTTCAGTTCGGCAGCGCCGTCGGTGCCGGACCGGTCGGTGCCCTGACCGGCTCCTTCGAAGACCGCCGCTACCGTCAGATCCTGGCGGAGGAGTGCGGCCTGCTCGTCCCCGAAAACGAGCTGAAGTGGTATGTCGTCCGCGCCGCCGGACCGGCCAGTTTCGCCTTCGAACGCGCCGACCGGATCGCCGCCTTTGCCAAGGCCAATGGCCAGGCCCTGCGCGGTCACACCTTGCTGTGGCACCATCCGCAATGGTTCCCGGCCTGGATCAAGACCCATGATTTCGGGGCCCAGCCCAAGCTCGCCGCCGCAGCCCTGTTGACGGAACACATCACCACGCTCTGCCAGCGCTATCCGCAGATGATCTCGTGGGACGTCGTCAACGAGACCGTCGACCCGGCCGACGGCTCGGTACGCAACACGGTTCTGTCCGACATCCTGGGCCGGGAGCCGACCCTGGACCTGGCCTTCCACACGGCCCGTGCGGCCGCGCCCAAGGCTCGCCTCGTCTACAACGACTATATGAGCTGGGAGGTCGGCAACGAGAAGCACCGCTACGGCGTGCTCAAGCTGCTGGAAGGGTTCCGCAAGCGCGGGACCCCCGTAGATGCCCTGGGCGTCCAGGCCCATATCGGCGCTGAAAATGCCGACAGCTTCACCGGTTTCGGCAAGCCGCAGGAGCAGGAATGGCGCGCCTTCCTCGATGAGGCCACCGGCATGGGCTATGACCTGCTGGTCACCGAATTCGACGTCCACGACAAGGGGCTGGTCTATGACTTCGCCCCGCGCGACGCCGCCGTGGCGGCCTATGCCAAGGGCTATTTCGACCTGATGCTGTCCTATCGTCAGACCAAGGAGGTTTTGGCCTGGGGCATGGTCGACAAGTACTCCTGGCTGCAGGGCCAGTGGCCGCGACAGGACGGCAAAGCCAAACGCCCGACGCTCTATGACGACAACTATCAGCCCAAGCCCCTGCGCGAGGCTGTTGCGGCAGCGCTGAAGGCGGCGCCGGCGCGATAGAGGCCAATGCTGCAGGCCCCCTCCTGACCGCTATCGCGGTCGTCCTCCCCCGGAGGGGGAAGACGCTCTCATCTCTCCCTCCGGGGAAGGAGCGCGCAGCGCGGAGGGGGGCAGTGACAACCCAGTGGAGTTCTTGAATGATCCGCCCGACCCTGACCGCACTCGCCCTGGCCCTTTCGGTGAGCACCGCCCAGGCCGCGCCCAAGCCCGGCCAGGCCGAGTTTCGCAACTTCACCTATGAAGGCGCAGACCCGGTAGACGCCCAGGTCGTCCTGGCCCCAGGCCAGTACCGCAATCCGATCCTCAAGGGCTTCTATCCCGACCCCAGCATCACGCGGGTGGGCGGCGACTATTATCTGGTCAACTCGACCTTCGCCTGGTTCCCTGGCCTGCCGGTCTGGCACTCGACCGACCTTGTCCACTGGGCGCAGATAGGCAACGCCATCGACCGACCCGGCATGCTCGACTTCAAGCGCCTGGGCCTGTCGCGTGCCGTGTTCGCCCCGGCCATCGAGGAGCATGAGGGCACGTTCTACATCCTCAACACCTGTGTCGACTGCCAGGGCAATTTCCTGATCACGGCCAAGGATCCCAAGGGCCCGTGGTCGGATCCGGTCTGGCTGCCGACGGTCGGCGGCATCGACGCCTCGATCTTCTTCGACGAGGATGGTCGCGCCTGGATCCTCAACAATGACGCTCCGCCGGGACCCGCCGAGTATCAGGGCCACCGCGCCATCTGGATCCAGCAATACGACCCCAAGGCCAAGGTCACGATCGGCCCACGCACCGTGCTGCTGGACAAGGGCGTAGACCCGTCGACCAAGCCGATCTGGCCTGAGGGGCCGCACATCACCAAGAAGGACGGCTGGTACTATCTGACCGCCGCCGAGGGCGGCACGGCCGAGGGCCACAGCCAGGTCGCCCTGCGGTCCCGGAGCGTCACCGGCCCCTACACGCCCTATGCCAACAACCCGATCCTGACCCAGCGTGGCCTGCCGAGGGATCGTCCCCTGCCGATCACCTCGGCGGGTCATGCCGACCTTGTCGACACCCCTGACGGCCAGTGGTGGGCGACCTTCCTGGCGGTGCGGCCCTATGGCGACGACCTCTACAATACCGGCCGCGAGACCTTCCTGCTGCCGGTCGAGTGGAAGGACGGCTGGCCGGTGATCCTCGAGAATGGCAAGACCATCCCCTATGCGGCGACGGCCCCGAACCTGCCTGCGCCCAAGGTCCTGCCTCCCCCCACGACCGGGGCCTTCCAGGCCGTGGAGACCTTTGCCGGTCCCGAACTGCCGCTGAACTGGATGACCCTCCGCATTCCGACCGAACGCTGGTGGAGCGTGGGCCAGGGGGCCCTGACCCTGAAGGCCCGCCCGGACAAGCTGATCGACCAGCCGTCCTTCTGGGGGCGGCGCCAGCAGCACATCAACGCCTCGGTCCAGTTGACGGTGGACTTCGCGCCGACCGCTGACGGTGATCGCGCGGGCCTGACCGCCCTGCAGAGCGATGAGTTCTTCTACTTCCTGGGCGTGGTGCGCTCGGGCGGCAAGCCGGTCCTGCGGCTGGAGCGCAGGGCCGGTGCCGGTGATCCCGTGGATGGCATGGTGATCGCCGAGGTGCCCCTGACCGGAACCGGTCCTGTCGATCTGAAGATCACGGCACGGGCCGGCGAGTACGACTTCGCCTATGCCGCAAAGCCGGGGGACTGGAAGGTCCTCAAGGCCGGAGCGGACGGGACGATACTGTCGACCAGGAAGGCCGGCGGGTTCGTGGGGGCCGTGTTCGGGGTCTATGCGAACGGGAAATGAGGCGCTGCTCCCCCTTCGGGGGAGCTGTCACAGAGTGACTGAGGGGGCATTTGCGGCCTTAGCCGAGCTGGCCCCCTCCGGCCCCTTTGGGCCACCTCCCTCTTAGGGGGAGGAGCTAATTGTACCGATAAAGCTTCACCCTCTGGATCTGGAACCGGCGCGGCTCCAGCCGGACGTGCCGGCCCTGGTGGGTCTCGTCGCCATTCAGCCAGCGACCTTCGACCCACCGGCCGTCGACGAAATGGCCCTCGGTTACCTTTTCAAGGCCTACGCCGTCTCCGAAGGTCAGGGTGAGGCCCGAACCGGCGACGAGAAACTCGTCGTCAGACAGGCGGATCACCAGACCCCCATGGGTCTCGAAGGCCTGCCTGTCCTTCGGTGTCCAGGGGTCGACGAACGAGACCTTCAGCGTCCAGTCGCCCATTGCCACGCTCTGCGGTGCCGCATCGACCACGCCCTCGAAGCTGACCGGTGGGCGGAAGCCGCGCATCACGCCCTTGCCCTGGTGCGCCAGGATCGTCGGGGTCAGTTCGCGGAGCAGTCGATAGGCCCCGGCGAGCGGATTGGCAGACGGGTCGCTCACGGTCTCGATCGCGAAGGGCGAAAAGCCGATGGCGTCATGCTCGCCGATCGCCCAGAAGGCATTGGCCGGAGCCTCGGCCTTGCCCGCCCGGTCCGCCTCCGGGAGGAACAGGGGATTGCCCGGCCGGTCATACCGGGCCGCCCAATGGGTGAAGTCGGGATAGTAGATGTCGGGGGCCTGGAACACCGACGGTGCCGCCGCCTTCCAGATCTCATAGAGGTGGGGCAGCGGCCCGGCGCTGGGATAGCCGCCCGGGGCGACGCAGGGCTTGTTCAGCGCCGCATTGACATACATCGGCAGCGGGTAGGCCTTCTGGCCCGCGCTCGCCAGCCCTTCGACAAAGCGCCCGAAAGACCAGGCCTGCCACAGCTCGTCGGTCGCGTCGCTCTTGCCGAACACCTGCTCCCAGCTGCCCGAGCCGGTCTTTCCCCCCTCCGTCTTTCCAAGGGCCTTTAGAACGGCGGCCGGCACAGGTTTGCGGAACTCGGCCTCCGCCAGAGGTGAGTGATCCCGGGCCGAGGGCAGCATGCCGATCTCGTTCTCGACCTGGATCATGATTACTGTCCGCTGGTCGCCATCCACTGCCTTCAGGTGGGTCATCAAGGCCACGAAGGCTTTGGTGTCGGCGGCCAGGGTCGCCGGGCTGGCGGGCGAGAGGATCTCCTGGACCTTGCCCTCGGCCGAGCGCGCCAGGGGGAAGCGCTTGCCGTCGCGTTTCACCCAGGCCGGCGCATAGGTCGACATGCTGTTCTTCCAGGCGCCGAACCACAACAGGACCAGCCGGGTGTCATGGGCACGGGCCTGGGCGATCACCCCGTCGAGCACAGTGACGTCGAAGCGCCCCTCCTCGGGCTCGATCTGGTCCCATTCGACCGGGGCTAGAACAGTGTTGAGCCCCAGAGCCTTGAGGGTGGGCCACTGCTTTTCCAGATAGGGCAGGCTTGAGGCCGTGGAATTGCCCAGCTCTCCGCCCAGGATCAGGAACGGCTTGCCGTCGACCAGCAACTGGGTCGCATCGCCCTGCGAGGCCAGGCGGGGGATCTCTTCGGCCCGGATCGGGCCGGCGAAAACTGCGGCGGCCAGGGCGAGGGCAACGAGGTGGAACTTGGAGGTTTGGAGCAGGGTGCGCATGAGTGGTCAGATGACTGCATTGGACTTGTAAGATCAATCCGGAACCGCATCGGGCCTGGATTTCGGGCGCCTGGTCGCGCTGCGCTCCGCTTGCCGGCAAGGGCACCCATGCTAGGCTGCCGGGATGATCCGTCGCATCGTCGCTCTCGCCCTCGTTCCCCTCCTGGCGGCTTCGCCGGGCCTGGCCCAGACGGTGGTCATCGTCCGCCACGCCGAAAAGGCCGCGCCTAGCGGTGACCCGGACCTGTCGCCGGCCGGTCAAGTGCGGGCCCAGGCCCTGGCCCAGGCGCTCTCGGGTGGACAGGTTGTCCGGGTGCTGGTGACGCCGCTCAAGCGTACGGGCCAGACGGGTCAGCCCACTGCCCAGGCTGCCGGGATCGAGCCTGTGGCCGTGCCCTTTGACGGCGGCGATCAGGCCCATGCCGGCCGGGTGGCCGATCTGGCCCGCGCGGTGCCGGTCGAGGCCACGGTGCTGATCGTGGGTCACAGCAACACGGTCGGCAATATCGCCAGGGCCCTCGGCGACCCCGCTCCCGAGGCGATTACCGACTGCGACTACGACAAGATGACCGTCATCCATCTGCACGGCACAGCGCCGCCGACGGTGATCCATACGCGCTATGGCGCACCAACGGCGGCGTGCTGACGGGGCAAGGGATTCCTGCGCGGCACCGAATGCGATCTGACTTGCCAAGGCAAAAGGCTTGGCCGACCCTCCGGATCTGTCGCGACCGCCCTTGACCCTGTGTGCCCTGGGCGCGGCGCCTGGAGGACGTCATGGTGGATCAGATCAATCTTGTGCCCATAGCCCATGTGCGGGGCGGTCGCGCCGAGGTCATCGATGACGACTGGGGCGGCAGCCGGGCGACCCTCGAGCTCGACCCGGATCGCTTTTCCGCCGAGGCGCTGGCCGGGCTTGAGGACTTTTCCCATATCGAGGTCATCTTCGTCTTCGATCGGGTGCCGGATGATAAGATCGAGTTCGGCGCGCGGCGGCCGCGCGGTCGCCCGGACTGGCCCCTGGTCGGGATCTTTGCCCAGCGCGGCAAGAACCGGCCAAACCGGCTGGGCCTCTGCACCTGCAGGCTCATCAGCGTGAAGGGGCTGTCGGTCGAGGTCGAGGGGCTGGACGCCGTGGACGGCACACCGGTCCTCGACATCAAGCCCGCCATGCAGGGCTTCCTGCCGCGTGAACCCCTGCGCCAGCCGCCCTGGGCCGCCGAGATCATGGCGGGCTACTGGTAGGGGCTGAGGCGGCTCAAGCGGCTGATTGGGTGGCGACCTGGCAGGCCCGGGCCAGCCGGGTCGGCGAAACAGGCTTTTCGACCACCTGGTTGCTGCCGCCGCTTGAGACCGAGGCGGCATTGCCGGTGACATAGACCACCGGAATGGGTCCCAGATGGGCCATGATCGCCGAGACCGCATCCACGCCGGTGCCGCCGACAATGCGGTAATCGGCCGTGATCAGGTCTGGCCTGTGGCGAAGGGCCAGGTCGAGCGCGTCGCGGGCATTGTCCGCCACGTCGATCGAGGTGAAACCCTGGTCGCGAAGCAGGACCTCGACTTCCAGGGCGATCAGGATTTCGTCTTCGATGATCAAAGCGTGACGCAACATGTTTTCAAGCAACCCAATTCGCGCAGTCCCCAGGATCACATGGCCGAATGATTCCCGGTCCCGACAAGCGGTCGGCGGGCCTCAATCGCCTTCAGGGACTGCGGCTTAAGGTCACCGCAGCGCGTTACTTCTTCCGGTCGCCACCCCAGGGCAGGCTTTGCTTGACCTGATCGAGAGGCGTCTTGGTCACCACCACGGGGGGCGGCACATAGACCGTGGGGGCCTTGATCGGATAGGCCCGCCAGCCGGACTGGATCAGGGCGGAGAAGCCCTGGCATCGCGGCATGACCCGCACGGCACCGGTGCGAGGCTTGGGGAAGGGCTGAGGCTGCCGCATCTCCTGCCGCTTGGGGTCGACGAACCACCAGTCGCCGGGCAGGCCATAGCCCTTTTCCCCACCGGTCCGGACCGCCTGATAGGCGATGTTGGCCTGGAAACTGGGCACGCCATAGCGGAGCATGGCCCGCAGGAAGATGGCGTCGGCCTCCTCGCGCTTGCCCGGTTCGCCCACGGCATAGAGCCAGTCATGGACGATGGCGGCGCGGGCCGTCGGGCCCTGGGGATCGACAAAGCCCTGGCCGTACCAGGGCACGCTGGCGAAGTCGGTGACATACCAGCGCGGGACGACGATGACCTTGCCGGTCTCGACGTCGCAATAGGGGAACTCGGCGTCCAGGGTGAACAGCTTGCGGCCGGCCTTGGTCTGGTTGAACAGCACGACGGGCTGGGGCGTCAGCGAACTCGGCGGTGTGGGGGCGACCACCGGGATATAGACCGTCTCATGGGTCTGGGTGGCGCAGCCGGCGACTGTCAGGGTCGATACCAGGGCGGCGATGGCAAGGAGAGGAGTTCTGAGCGGGCGCAAGACGGTCATCGGGCAGGGGAGGTGAGGGAGAGCCTATAGCACTGCTTCGATGGCGCTTTCGAGGCGGCACCTTCGCGCGGTTGAGTCAGGCCCTGGCGGGGCGGCGGCGGCGTGGCACGCGGACGGTGGCATCGCCGTCCATGACCAGGTCGTCGCCGACATAGGCCTCGCAGCGCAGGACCACCCGTGCGCCGGCCTCGTCGATCGCCGCCACCGTGACCCGGGCTGAAACCGTGTCGCCGATCCGCACGGGCCTGTGGAAGGCCAGGGTCTGGCCCAGATAGATCGCGCCGGCCCCGGGCAGTATGGTGCCGACCACGGCCGAACCGAACGAGGCCGACAGCAGGCCATGGGCGATACGGCCGCGATAGGCGGTCCGTGAGGCGAAGGCCTCGTCCATGTGGACGGGGTTGAAGTCGTCGGACGCTTCGGCAAACCGCGCGATACGCTCTTCGGTGACGACGACCAGCTTTTCGGCGACCATGCCGACCACAAGCTCGTCGAGGATGTAGCCGCCAGAGGGATGAGGTTGGATCATAACGCGCGGTTAGCGGTCATGTGGCTGCAAGGCCAGCGAAAATGCGACCGTCAGGCGACAGGGGTGGGTGGTCTGGACGCGTCTGCCGGGTTAACACCCGGCTATGGCAAGAACCAAGCAAAGCCCGGAATTCGATATCGTGGTCGAGGGCGAGCCCTATGTCTGGCGGCTGCATCGCCAGCCGGGCTGGTCAAGCGACTCTGCGGTCAGGCATGGCGTGGCCATCGCCGCGCGGCACAAGGAGGCCCAGCGCGAGGTTGTCATGGAGTTCCCGGCAGGGCCGGAGCCGCGTTATGGGGCCCCGCTGCTGAAGCCGGCCCATATCGCAACGGCCCTGGTCGCCAAGGCCATCGCTTCGGCCATCGCGGCCGGATGGGATCCGCACTCGCGCGGCAAGACCATAACCATTGTGGTGGATTCGACCGGCGGGTGACGCGCTGGAGCGACCCGGTGGTGCCGGGAGACTAGATGCGCAGCTGCGAGACGCCGGCCAACATCACGGCCCCGATCATCACCCAGCCGGCGGCCAGGGCGAACATCGGATAGCGCTGCCACCAGTGGCGCTGGGCGGCGCAGGCGCCGGTGTGTCTGGGCATGTCGAACCTCCCTATCCAGCCTTGATGCTGGTCAATTACGATCATGACCCAAGTAGGATCTTAAAACTTGGTTAACAGGGGTCACAATCTCGACATAAGGGCGTGAAATCAGATCGAACATGTTATCCGAATTCGCCCGGCGGGCGAATTTCTAGGTTAAATAATTGATATATCTAGGTTTTTTGTAAAACTTGCTTGCCTTGGCCTTTAGAGGGCCTATTCTCAGGCGTAGAAAAAAATTTCTTGTTCAGGACTTCGAATGCTTCGCTTTGCCTGTTTGACCCTTGGTTTGGCGCTTGTTGCAGGAGGAATGGCCTCCGCCCAGACCCCTGCCGCGCCACCAGCCAGCCGTCCCGCCATGACCGCCGGCGATGCCTTTCTGGCGACCAACGCCAAGGCTCCGGGGGTGGTCGTTCTCCCGTCGGGGCTGCAGTACAAGGTCCTGACCTCGGGCCCCAAAACGGGCCCGTCGCCCAAGTCGGGTGACCTGATCAAGGTGCACTACGAAGGCAAGCTCCTGGACGGCACGGTCTTCGACAGCTCGTTCGAGCGCAAGCAGGCGGCGATCATGCCGCTGGAGGGCCTGGTCCAGGCCTGGCTCGAAGCGCTGCCCCTGATGAAGGTCGGCGACGAATGGATCCTCTATGTGCCGCCGGCCTTGGGCTATGGCGACCGCGACGTCGGCCCGATTCCCGCCGGCAGTGTGATGACGTTCCGCCTGCAGCTTCTGGGCATGCTGGCGGTGGATTAAAGGCGGATAGCTGCTCCCCTCTGGGGGAGCTGTCGCGGAGCGACTGAGGGGGCCATTTGGCCTTAGGCCGCGTTGCCCCCTCCGGCCCTCTGGGCCACCTCCCCCAATGGGGGGGGGATCTACCCAGCCTAGTTCCGGCTCGTCATCAGCGGCTGGATCCTCGTGCCGAAATCCTCGACCCCCTGCACGAAGTCATCGAAGGTCAGCAGGACCCCGGCTGTGCCCGGAACCGCCGCGACCTCGTCCAGCATCCGCGCCACGCTTTCATAGGACCCGACCAGGGTGCCCATGTTCAGGTTGACGGCCGATTCCGGCGCGGCCAGCTGGGTGGTGTTGGTCGTGGCCCCTGCCTGGGCATTGGGAGCCGCCTGCTGGGTCAGCCAGGCCAGGGCTTCCTGGTCGGCCCCGTCGCGATAGAGCTGCCATTTGGCCATGGCCTTCTCGTCGGTTTCGTCGGCGATGATCATGAACAGAAGGAAGCTGGCGACATCCCGGCCGGTCTTGTCGGCGGCGGCTTTCAGGCGGTCATTGACCGAGCCGAAGGCCGTCGGGGTGTTGACGCCCTTGCCGAGGGCAAAGCTGTAGTCGGCATATTGCGCGGTGAAGGCCAGGCCCTCATTGGATGAGCCCGCGCAGATCAGCTTGGTCTCTTTCGGGTGCGGGCTGACCCGGCAGTCATCCATCTGGAAGTACTGGCCCTTGAAGTCGCTGACGCCGGTCTCCAGCAGGTCCTTCAGCACGGTCGTGTATTCGGCCAGGTAGTTGTAGCGGTCGGTATAGTGGGCCTCGCCGGGCCACAGGCCCATCTGGCTGTACTCGGCCTTCTGCCAGCCGGTGACCAGGTTGAGGCCGAAACGGCCCGGGGCGATGGAGTCGATGGTCGAGGCCATCCGCGCGGCGATGGCCGGTGGGATGGTCAGGGTGGCGACGGTCGCGAAGATCTTGATCTTGGTCGTCACGGCCGCCAGGCCCGCCATCAGGGTGAAACTCTCCAGATTGTGCTCCCAGAACTGGGTCTTCCCCCCAAACCCGCGGAGTTTGATCATCGAGAGCGCGAAGTCGAAGCCGTACTTCTCGGCCTTGAGGGTGATCTCCTTGTTGAGTTCGAAACTGGGCCTGTATTGCGGCGAGGTCTCGGAGATGAGCCAGCCATTGTTGCCGATGGGAATGAAGACGCCGACCTGCATGGGTGGGGTTCCTTGGGCTTGCTAAATCCGCTCTCCCCGGCGAAAGCCGGGGCCCAGATTCATCCTGAGTGTTTGGGGTGTTCGCGCCTTGCGACCGATCCGGATCCGAGAGGCTGCGGGTTTGATCTGGGCCCCGGCTTTCGCCGGGGAGAGCGGGATCGGAGGCGAGCGATCATCCGCCCCCCTCCAGAAAGCCCAGCAAGGCCGCATTGAAGGTCTCCGGATCGGTGACCGTGAATCCGTGCCCGCCCCAGGGGGCGACCTCCAGCTGGCCGTTGGGCAGGCCTTCGGCCAGGCGCATGGAGCAGCCGACGGGGACCAGCATGTCGTCGGCGCTGGCACTGACCAGAACCGGATGCAGAATCTCGCCAAGGCGGTCGTCGATGTCGAAGTCGAGCAGGGCCTGGATCCGGGCCAGCATCACCTCTTCTGGCGGGAAGCCGGCCACGTGGTGTGGTTCCTCGGCCTGCAGCCGGTCATGGTTCTCCGACAGCCATGTCGCCGGATAGAGGAAGATCGGCTGGGCGTGGACATAGGCCTCGATCCCGCTGTTCTTGAGCAGGCAGATCCGCGTGTCGAAACAGCGTTTGATGTGCGGATCAGGCCGCGACCAGCCATTAACCACCACCAGTTTGGCCAACCGGTCGGGGTGCGACAGCGCCAGGGCCAGCCCCGCATTACCGCCCGCGGCATGGCCGACGAGATGGGCGCGGGCCAGGCCCAGGGCGTCCATCACCTTGACGATGTCGTCGGCCATGGCCTGCACCGAGTGCGGCTGGGTCAGCTGCCGGACGCTGCGGCCCGTGCCCCGGTGGTCGTACAGGACGACCGGGTACTTCGCGAGTAGGGCGTCCATCTGCGGTGCCCAGAAGGCACCCGAGCCGCCCAGGCCCGAGGACAGCAGCACGACCTCACGCCCGGCGATGGGGCCGCCGTGCAGTTCATAATACAGGCCGTCGACCGTGCCCGAGACGATCATCGGCTAGCGCTTGCCGATATGGGCGACGCTGGCGATCTCGACCAGGAAGTCGGGCCGCACCAGGCCGCACTGGATGCAGTAACGGGCCGGCTTCTCGCCCGGGAAGTACTCGGCATAGACCTTGTTGATGGTCTGGTAGTCGGCCCAGTCCTTGAGGAAGATGTGGTTCATGGTCACGTCGTCCATCGTGCCGCCGGCGGTCTCGATGACCGACTTGATGGTCTCCAGCACCTGCCGGGTCTGGGCCTCGGCATCGCCGACATGGGCGACATTGTTGTCCTTGTCGAAGGCCAGGGTGCCCGAGACATAGACAATCCCGTCGGCCAGGGTGCCGGGCGAGAAGGGGGCGATCGGGGTTCCCGTGCCGGGCGGGGTGATGACGGTCTTGGGCATAGTTCGTGTCCTCTTGCTCTTCAAACCCGCTCTCCCCGGCGAAGGCAGGGGAGAGCGGTGCTTATGCGGTCGGGGCCAGCTGTCCGAAGGCTCCCTTGAAGTCCGCGACGGTCGAGACCCAGCCGAAGAAGGTCTCGATGTTGAACAGGGCCGCCTTCTGCACGAAGTCGGGACCAGCCTGATGGGTGGCGTCCTCCAGCACGGTTCCGAAATATTCCAGCATGAAGCCGTCCCTCAGGGTCGACTCGACGCAGACATTGGTGGCGATGCCGACAAAGACCAGATGGCGGATGCCACGGGCCCGCAGGACGCTGTCCAGCTGGCTGTTGAAGAAGCCGCTATAGCGGGTCTTGTGCAGGCAGATGTCGCCCGGTTCGGGCCTCAGGGCATCGACCAGCTCATAGTCCCACTGGCCGCGGGCCAGCAGCTTGCCCTGCAGTTCGGGCCTGGCGCGCATGGTCTTCAGGGCGTTGGACTTCCACCAGTTGGGCGAGCCGGGGCCGCCGGCCTCGACATACTGGTCGTCCCAACCGTTCTGGAAAAAGATCACCTGCATTCCGGCCGCACGGGCCACGGGCAGGACGGCCTGGATCTGCTCGATCACCGCGGCCGCGCCGCTGATGTCGAACCCGGCCAGATCCAGATAGCCGCCGGGCGAGGCATAGGCGTTCTGCATGTCGATGACGATCACGGCCGTGGATCTGGGATCGACCGGGATCGGCTCGGGCCTGGCCGGCAGCATGATCGCCTCGGGCGACAGGGGCGCGATCCGTGCACCGGTCTTGTCGGGTTCGAAAGCCATGCCATACCATCCTGGGCGCACTGCGCAGCGAGATCGGGCAGATGATGACGACCCCCTGCAACCTGTTCGTCAAGCCCGGGCGGAGCGATTAGGGGCCATGCTGTCGCGATCCGTTCGAAACCTCATCGAAACCCCCGGCGGGCCGCGCATCGACTTCAGCGCGCCGGTCGGTGAACCGGCCCTGGCCGCGCCTGATTCGGTGTCCTGGCGCGTGTTCAAGAACCCGGTCGCCCTGTTCGTCGGCGGGGTGACGGCGGTCATTCTGGAACTGGCCGAGCCCCGTGTGCGCACCGGCGTCTGGGAGCATTCCAGCTTTCGCAGCGATCCCCTGACCCGGCTGAAGCGGACAGGGCTGGCGGCCATGGTCACCGTCTATGGCGCGCGGTCGGTTGCCGAGACCATGATCGCCGGAATCGGCCGCCAGCATGCCCGGGTGGCGGGGGTGACTCCCGGCGGAGAGGCCTATCGCGCCTCGGATGTGGCGCTGCTGGACTGGGTGCAGGCCACGGCCAGTTTCGGCTTTCTGGAAGCCTATAGCGCCCTGGTCTCGCCTCTGGGGGCCGCCGAAAAGGACCGGTTCTATGCCGAGGCCCAGCCGGCCGCTCGGCGCTATGGAGCAACCGGCGCACCGACCTCGCGGGCGGCTTGGGAGGCCCAGCTGGCGGCCATGCTGCCCCGTCTGGAGGCCTCGGATATCGTGCTGGAGTTCCTGACCCTGATGCGGCAAACGAAGATCGCGCCGGGGCCCGTCAGCCTGCTGCAACGCCCCCTGATCCGGGCGGCGGTGGGGCTGGTTCCGGCGGAAGTGCGTGAGGTGCTCGGCCTGGGTGCGGAATGGCTGCCGAGACCGATGGAACTGCCCATGATCCGGCTGGCGGCGGGCCTGGCCGACCGCCTTCCCTTGCCGGGTGCGCCGCCCGGCGATGCCTGTCTGCGGATGGGGTTGCCGGGG
Source organism: Caulobacter henricii (assembly GCF_001414055.1). Taxonomy (GTDB): domain Bacteria; phylum Pseudomonadota; class Alphaproteobacteria; order Caulobacterales; family Caulobacteraceae; genus Caulobacter; species Caulobacter henricii. The sequence goes on from NZ_CP013002.1 coordinate 832,671, forward strand.
GACTGGCTGTACCGGAGGCGCTGAGCGCCCCGAAAGCTCTAAAGCGACTGGCCGTCATCCACCGTGAACACCCCGCCGGTGATGGTGGCCGAGGCGTCCGAACAGAGGTGCAGGGCCATGGGCGCCAGGTCGCTTTCGGCCATCAGGCGCTTGCGCGGAAAACTGGCCACCAGCTTCTGACCGCCTTCCTGGTCGAACCAGTCGCTGTTCAGCTCGGTGCGGATATAGCCGGGGCAGAGGACATTGACGTTGATCCCCTTGCGCGCCCATTCGCGAGCCAGACTCTTGCCCATCATCGCCGTTCCCGCCTTGGAGGTGCAGTAGGGCGTCAGGCCGGGCAGGACGGTATGGGCCCCGATCGAGGCGACCAGCAGCACCCGGCCACGGCCGCTGGCCGGTGATCCCGCCGCAATCATCCGTCGGGCCCCCTCGCGGGCGGTCAGGAACATGCCGCGGGTATTGACCGCCAGCACCTTGTCGAAGTCGTCGATGGCGATGTCGAGGGCCGAGCCCTGGATGCTGATCCCGGCATTGGCGATCACCGCGTCCGGGGTCCCCAGACCCGCCTCGACGGCGTCATAGGCCGCGATCACCGAGGCCTCGTCCTCGACATCCATGGCCACGGCCAGGGCCTTGCCGCCGGCCGCCTGGATCTGGCCGACCAGATCCGCCAGACGGTCGGTGCGCCGCGCCGCCAGGGCCACGCCGGCCCCCGCTTGGGCGGCCGCCAGGGCCAGGTGGGCCCCAATGCCGGACGAGGCTCCGGTCACCAGCACAATACGGCCGGCAAGGGTCTGGTCGGTCATGCTCTGTCTCCCCGCAGTCTGGCGCGACCGTGGCGAGGCGAGGGCAGGTTGTCGAGGGCGCCGTTGCGTCGCCCCGTCAGTAGGGCAGGTTGTCCGGACCGGGCTGTTCTGGCCCCGGCGGGGCGACGGCGGCTGCCTCCAGTTCCGAGGCCACGCGGCCAAACTCGGCCGCCAGGGTCTCGTAATAGCCGTTGCGGGGGTCGGGTTCACTCTCCGGGGCCGGATCGGGCAACAGCCAGGGGAAGTCGCGCACGGCCAGGTTCTGGTGGGCGCTGAGCATGAACCGTCGCCATATGCTGGCCGGGATGTCGCCGCCGACCACCTTGTTCATCGGCTTGTCGTTGTCGTTGCCGACCCAGACCCCGGTGACATAGTCGGGTGTGAAGCCCACGAACCAGGCGTCGCGCCAGTTCTGGCTGGTGCCGGTCTTGCCGGCTGCCGGACGGCCGAAGGCGGCGCGCTTGGCGGTGCCTTCGGTGACGACCTTCTTCATCATCTTAACCATCATCGAGGCCCGGGCGACGTCATAGACGGCCAGGGGCGTCGATGGGCCCTGACGGGCAAAGATCGGGTTGCCGCCCTGGGTGACGATGCTCTCGATCACATAGGGTTCGATCCGGTTGCCGCCCTGCTGGAACACCTGGAAGCCCGAGGTCAGTTGCAGCAGGCTTACTTCATACGACCCAAGCGCCACCGAAAGATCCGGGCTGGGGGGCAGGCTGGTGATGCCAAAGCGCCGGACCAGTTCGCCGATCGCCGGACCGCCGGCTTCCTGGCCCAGTTTCACGGCGATCGTATTGGTCGAATTGACCAGGGCCTGTTCCACGGTCATCGGACCGCGATAGCCGCCGCCATAGTTTCCCGGTTCCCAGTCGCCGAACTTGACCGGGCCGTCGATGCGGATGTCGGTCGGCAGCACGCCCTTGTCGAGGGCGGCGGCATAGATGAAGGGCTTGAAGGTCGAGCCCGGCTGGCGGCGGGCCTGGACGGCGCGGTTGAAGGGGCTTTCGATATAGTCGGTGCCGCCGACCATGGCCCGGATCGCGCCGTCGGCCGACAGGGACAGCAGGGCCGCCTGGCTGGCCCCGGCCCGTTCGCCGTCAAAGGCTATGGCCTGGCGCACGGTCTCTGAGCCCAGCTTCTGCAGGCCCGGATCGATGGTCAGGCGGACCACCAGATCGGGGGCGTTCTGGCCGGCGATGCGCACGGCCTCGCTGGTGGCAAAATCCAGCACCCAGCCGTAATTGCCCTCGTCCTGCACGGCCAGGGGCGACAGGCGCGGGGTGTCGTCGAGGGCGCGGCTTTCCTGTTCGGCGGTGATCCAGCCTTCCTTGCGCATATTGGCCAGGACCAGGCGCGAGCGGGCCAGGGCTCCGCTCATGTCGCGGGTCAGGGCCAGGCGCGAGGGGGCCTTGGGCAGGGAGGCCAGCAAGGCGGCTTCCGACAGGGTGAGCTGGCTGGCGGGCTTGCCGAAATAGGTCCGGCTGGCGCCGTCGACCCCGAAGGTATTGGCCCCGAAGAACACCCGGTTGAGGTACAGCTCCAGCACCTCGTCCTTGGTCAGGACCTTTTCCAGCTCATGGGCCATGAGCATTTCCTGCAGCTTGCGCTTGACCGTGCGGTCAGGCGTCAGGAACAGGCCCTTGGCCAGCTGCTGGCTGAGGGTCGAGGCCCCCTGGACGGTGCGGCCGGCCTTCCAGTTGACCACGGCGGCGCGGGCTATGCCGCGCAGGTCGATCGGCCCGTGCTGGTAGAACCGCCGGTCCTCGGCGGCCATGAAGGCCAGGGGCACATAGTTGGGGACGGTGGCCAGGGTGATCCGCTCGCCATAGCGCGGGCCGCGGGTGGCGATGACCTGGCCGTTCTTGTCCTCGAAGCGGATGCCCGGCGCGCGATTGACCGCGAACAGGGCCTCGCGGGTCGGCAGTTTCGGCGTGTCGCGCAGGTATTTCCACCACACATAGCCGGCCCCGGCGCCAGCGGTCAGGATGCCCAGCAGCAGGCCGACCAGCAGGGTCTTCCAGACCCAGCCGAAGCGTTTGGCCTTCTTGCGGGCCTTCTGATGGGCGAGATCGGCGCGGAACGGCTCTTCCGGCGGGAGCTCGGGCTCGTGCGCGGCCGGAGGCTGAGGCGCAGGGTCCGGAGACAGGCGGAACGGGTCTTCGGGCGGCGGTGGCGGCGGCGGGGGCGACGCGCCAAAGGTCGCCTCCGGCTTCTGCGGAGGACGGCCGCCTTCTTCGAAACGGTACGGGGGAAGCGTCCAGTCGTTCACGGTTTCGATACGGCCCTGTTTGGTCTCAGCCTAAATCCGGTTTAGGACGCCCGCATGATGGCGCGCAAACCTTTCTGGGAGACGAAATCCCTGCAGCAAATGACCGTCCCCGAGTGGGAGAGTCTATGCGACGGCTGCGGTCTTTGCTGCCTGGTTCGCTTCGAAGACGAAGATACCGGCGAGGTCATCCCCACGCGTGTGCACTGCCAGCTGTTTGATGAGCATCTTTGCAGCTGCAAGGACTATGCGAACCGCCGCAAGACCGTGCCCGACTGCATCAAACTGACCCCATACAATATCGAGGACCTGGAGTGGATGCCCCCCTCCTGCGCCTATCGCCGCCTGCATGAGGGCAAGACCCTGCCCCAGTGGCACCCCCTGGTCACCGGCGACCCCGACAGCACCCACAAGCAGGGCATTTCGGTCCGCGACCAGACCGTGACCGAGCTGGCCTTCGAGGACGCCGAAGACGCCATGGACTTCGTGGCCCTGGACCTGATGAAGGACCGCGGGGACGAATTCTACGATCCGGACGAGGGCTAGGGGGGACCAACACTCGCCCCCTCCGCGCTGACGCGCTCCTCCCCCGTAGGGGGAAGATGGGGTCGGCGCGCTTCATCTTCCCCCTCCGGGGGAAGACGGCTGCGCAGCAGCCCGTAGGGGGCCAGTGCGCCGCCCCCTGAAGTTATCCACAGGCTCCCGGCGTCCGGCACCCCCGTGCCGCCGCCCCCACTATGGGGATTGGCTGCCCTCGATCCCCGGCGTTCCGCGCCTGGAACCCAGCAAAATCAACACCCTGCAACTTTCTCGCGCCCCTGGATCAGAGGCGCCCGCTGCTCCCGTATCTTTGTGTCATGGCCGGAAGACGCGAGAGAGTTCGGGAATGGGGCGAGATGCACCAGGACCGGCTCATGAGGGAAATGGACAGCGAGTGGGACATCACCCGGACGGCGACCGAGGTCGCCGTCGTGGTCCTGTCCAAACGCAAGGCGGAGACCTATGGCACCCATGCCCGCACCACGCGGGCCATCGTGGTCATGGTCCCGGAAGACAAGCCTGAAGCCCGAAGACCCGCCGAACCGGCACCTGAGGAGGAGGCCCCGATGCATGACGACATTCCCGACGATCCTGCCGAGCTTCAGGCCGCTCTTGTCGCCAAGATCGGCGGCATTGCTGACCTTATCGAGCTCAAGCGCCGAGAGGGGCGCGACCCTGCTCAAGGCCATTGCGTGCCTGAGCCACGAGGAACAGCAGGCGCTCCTCAGCGTCTGTCTGGCTGAATCCGCGCGGCACCAGCACCCGCCCGAGCCCGACGAATGGTCCACCTGGCTGCTGCTGGGCGGACGCGGGGCGGGCAAGACCTTTGCCGGGGCCCGCTGGATGGTCTGGCAGGCCCTGGCCTATCCCCATCTGGCCCTGGTCGGGGCGACGCTTCACGATGTGCGGGAGGTGATGATCGACGGCCCCTCGGGGCTGCGCGCCATGAGCGGGCCCGCCTTTCCGCCGCGATGGGAAACTTCCCGCAAGCGGCTGATCTGGCCCAATGGCGCCGTCGCCCATGCCTTCTCGGCCGAGGACCCAGACAGCCTGCGCGGCCCGCAGTTCCACGCCGCCTGGGCCGACGAGTTCTGCGCCTGGTCCAAACCGGCCGAGACCCTGGCCATGCTGCGGTTTGGCCTGAGGCTGGGCGAGGATCCCCGGCTGGTGATCACCACCACGCCCCGGCCGATCCGGGCCCTGAAGACCCTGATCGCCGAGCCCGGTGTCGCGATGACCCGGGCCGGTACGGCGGCCAATGCCGACAACCTGGCCCCGGCCTTTCTCTCGACCCTGCGGGGCCTCTATGGCGGCACCCGTCTGGCGGCCCAGGAGCTGGACGGGGTCATTGTCGAGGACGAGGGCGGCCTGTTCCGGGCCGATGACCTGGCCCGCTGTCGCGGGGCCGTCCCCGCGCAGTTCGATCGGGTGGTGGTGGCGGTCGACCCTCCGGCCACGGCCGGCGGCGATGCCTGCGGGATCGTGGTGGTGGGACGGGTCGACGGCCGCGCCTTCGTGCTGGCCGACCGCTCGGCCAAGGGCCTGTCGCCGCATGGCTGGGCCCGCCGCGCCGTGGAGGCCGCCCGGGACTTCTCAGCCCAGGCCCTGGTCGCCGAGGCCAACCAGGGCGGCGACATGGTTCGCGTGGTCCTGGCCCAGGCCGATCCGCCCTGCGCGGTGAAACTGGTCCGGGCCACCCTGGCCAAACGCGCCCGCGCCGAGCCGGTGGCCGCCCTCTATGAGCAGGGCCGCGTAGTTCACTGCGGCGCCTTCACGGCCCTGGAGGAGGAATTGATGGCCCTCGGCACCACCGACCTGACCCACAGCCCCGACCGCGCCGATGCCCTGGTCTGGGCGGTCAGCGAGCTGATGCTGGGGGTGGAGCGGGTGCCGAGGGTGCGGGGGCTTTAGTCTGGCGGGCTGGCGCTGATACTCTCAGTCGCTCCGCGACACCTCCCCCTGAGGGGGAGCATCGACTCTGTATAGCTCCTCCCCCTCAGGGGGAGGTGGCCCAGAGGGCCGGAGGGGGCCATCGCCGAGGTACTCCAGAATGCTCAAGGCCGCCCCTTCAGGCGAAGCCAAGACGTCCCGCGCGAGTAGACGCAGTGTTCTTATTCCAACCGCCGTAAACCAGGCGTCCCGGATCGCATCCCTCTCAGGTCGATCATCCAGAGCGTGGTTTTCGCCATCCACTTCAACCGCGAGCCTTTGACCGGCACAGTAGAAGTCCAGAATGTAAGGCCCCATGGGGTGCTGTTTGCGAAAGTGCAGACCATTCAGTCGACGACCTTTCAGACACAACCACAGCAAGACCTCGGGCAGGATGAGTTCACGCCGCATGCGCTGAGCGTTCAGTCGCGTTGGTAGCGGAGCTTCCATTTCGGCCTCCCGCGCTGCCCCCTCCGGCCCTCTGGGCCACCTCCCCCAAAGGGGGAGGAGCTGGGTCGCGCCACCCGCAACCCTAACATGTTCCCCATTTGTTCTCAACCGGAGCGCCCCATGCCCCTGTTCCGAAAACCCCGTCCGCCCCAGTCCGGGCGAGAGCAGAAGGACTCCCGCGCCGCCCGACTGATCGCCCTGACGACCGGCGGGCGACCGCAGTGGACGCCGCGGGACTATGCCGCCCTGGCCAGTGAGGGCTTTGCCAGGAACCCGGTGGCCTATCGCTGTGTGCGGATGATCGCCGAGGCTGCCGCCGCCACGCCGCTCGTGGTGTTTCACCACGGCAAGCGCGCCCCCGACCATCCGCTGCAGCGCCTGCTGCACAGGCCCAATCCCGAACAGGGCGGGCCCGACCTGATGGAGGCCTTTTTCGGCAACCTGCAGACCGCCGGCAATGCCTATCTGGAGGCGGCGGGGGAGGGCGACCAGCCGGCCGAACTCTATGCCCTGCGGCCCGACCGCATGACCCTGGTGCCCGGTCCGCGCGGCTGGCCCCTGGCCTATGACTACCAGGCCGGCGGGCGCAGCGTGCGGATCGGGCGCGACGCCGGCGGCTGGCTGCCGGTGCTGCACCTGAAGCTCTTCAACCCGACCAGCGACCATTATGGCCTGTCGCCCCTCGAGGCCGCGGCCTTTGCCATTGATGTGCACAATGCCTCCAGCGCCTGGAACAAGGCCCTGCTCGACAATTCGGCCCGGCCGTCCGGGGCCCTGGTCTATGCCCATCGCGACGCCGGCGACCGGCTGTCGGAGGAACAGTTCGACCGGCTGAAGGCCGAGCTGGCCGGGGTTCATTCCGGTGCCCTGAATGCGGGCCGACCCCTGCTGCTGGAGGGCGGGCTCGACTGGCGGCCCATGTCCCTGACCCCGGCCGAGATGGACTTCACCGACGGCAAGCATGCCGCCGCCCGCGAGATCGCCCTGGCCTTCGGGGTGCCGCCGCAGCTGCTCGGCATCCCCGGGGACGCGACCTATGCCAATTACCGCGAGGCCAATGCCGCCTTCTGGCGCCACACCGTGGTGCCCCTGTCCGAGCGGGCGGCCCGCGCCCTGACCGCCTGGCTGGGCGCCAAATTCCCCGGCACCCGCATCGCCCCCGACCTCGACGCCGTCCCCGCCCTCTCGACCGAACGCGACGCCCTCTGGGCCCGGCTGGAGGCGGCCAGCTTCCTGACGCCGGACGAGCGGCGAAGGCTGGCGGGGCTGGACGGCTGACTCAGCAGGGCCCCCTCCGGGCTGCTGCGCAGCCGTCCTCCCCCTTTCAGGGGGAAGATGACATCCGCTGTCCCCATCTTCCCCCTCCGGGGGAAGACGACCGCGAAGCGGTCCGTAGGGGGCAGGTGCCCAATAGGATTCAGACCATGACCACCCCCACCCCCTGGCGGCTGGACCGTCAGGTTCCGCTCGCCCTGATCGTCACCCTGATCCTCCAGGCCGCCGCCGCCCTGCTGTGGGCCGGCCGCGCCTCGGCCCGGATCGACGAGATGCGCACCCGCCTCGACGCCCAGACCCCGGTCGCCGAACGCCTGGCCCGGCTCGAGGAACAGGCCGCCGCCACGCGCGCCGCCCTGGACCGCATCGAGGCCAAGCTGGACTGAGCGATCCCGTCACTCGCCCCCACCTGACCGGCTGCGCCGGTCGTCCGCCCCCCGACCCCCTCAGTCGGCTTCGCCGACAGCTCCCCCGAAGGGGAGCACGGGGGCAGATGGGATCATCTTCCCCCTCCGGGGGAGGAGGGCCCCCCGGGTCGCGCGAACCGCGCGCCCGAGGACAGGCTCCGGCCCGGAGGGGGCAAGTCCGCCAACAAAAGGACCCCCCATGACTGACGACCTGCCCATCGAAGGCCACGCCTCGCTGTTCTGGACCCGCGACCTCAATGACGACGTCACCGCCGCCGGGGCCTTTGCCGACAGCCTGGCCGAGACCGGGGCGGCGGGGGTCAAGATGCTGCACCAGCACGATGACGCCGAGCCGATCGGCGTCTGGGACGAGATCGTCGAGGACGCGCGCGGCCTGTTCGTCCGGGGACGGATTTTACGCGCGACGCCCCGGGGAAGGCTGGTCGCGGCGCTCGTGGAAGCCGGGGCCCTGGACGGGCTCTCGATCGGCTTTCGCCAGCTCAAGGCGCGCCAGGACGGGCCCCTGCGGGTACTGACGCGGGTGGACCTCTGGGAGGTGTCGGTGGTGACCTTTCCGATGCTGCCGGGGGCGCGGTTGCAGGTTGTCGCCCCTGCCGTCCCCTAGGGCGCGCAGCGGGTCTGGAGGTCGAGGGCGGCGTCGGCGAAGGCGGTGCCGAGGGTCACATAGTTGGCCGTCAGATAGTGCCAGTGGTCGGGCAGGAATTGGAAGTCCTTCGTCACCGAGACCAGGGCGGCGCAGCGGTCGGCGGCGACCCAGTCGGCCTGGGCCTTCTGGACCTGCGGGCTGTAGGTCATCAGCAGGCCGTTCGGGCCGGCCCCGGAATCGGCGATCCGGCCGATCACCACGGGCAGGTCGTCCACCCGCAGGGCGGCGCGCAGCAGGCCCATCAGGCGGTCGAGATTGGCCGGGTAGGCGGCCGCCGCATCGGCCCGCTGATAGGCGTCGGCCTCGCCCTGCATCCAGATGATCCCGGCCGGTTCCAGGCGGTCGGGGCGGCCGTCGCCGTCGATGTCGCGGGTCTCGAGCGCAGTCCGGATCGTGGTCAGGGCGCTGTCATACTGGTTGCGGCCATTGCCCTCGGCCGAGGAGGGGTTCCAGGTGCCGAAGCCCGAGACCCCGGCCATCAGGCTGGAGCCGCCGCGCGCGAACTTGACCAGGGCCACCGGCAAGGCCCCGCGCTCGGCGAGGCGACGGCCAAATGTCAGCTCAGGGCCGAAGCGGTCGGACAGGCTGTTGCGCTGGCCGTCGGTACTGAAGCCGGTCCCGAAGCCCGGCGACAGCGGGGCCCACAGACCAAGGCCTCCTCCGGCCTGTCCGTCCGACAGGGCCTGGCCGTTGAAGATCATCACCCCGGGCACCGGGCCGCGCAGGGCGGCGGGGAGCTCGGCGGTGAAGCCAAAGCCTTCCATGTTGGACTGCCCGCCGAGGAACCAGACCTTGTAGACCGTCGGGGCGGGGCTTGCGGTCTGGGCCTGCAGCGGGGTGGCCAGGGCTGCGGCGGCGGCCAGGGCCAGACAGGTCCGTCGGATCAGGGGGCGAAACATGGTCGAAACTCCGGCGCGGCCTGAACGGCTGCAGCAGGAGCCGGCCTTTCGCCGGGCCTGTCAATCAGGGCCCGGCGGTGCGGGATTCAGTTGGCGATCAGCCGCACCAGCGTCCCGTCCGGGTCGATCAGGGCGGCCATGATGATCGGGCCCATGTCGCGGGGCGGGTGCAGGCGGGGCCAGCCGAGCGTGGTCTCGGGCAGGCCGGTCGCCTTGCACACCGCATAGAAGCCGTCGAGGTCGTCCAGCCTCAGGCAGCAGCCGAACGAACTCTGGGCCGGGTCGAGGTCCGGATAGGGAAAGAATTCCAGAGTCAGCGATCCGCGCTCGAGGATCATCCAGCCGGCGTCGCGCCACGAGGCCTCAAACCCGAGGGCCGCATAGAAGCGGGCGGTGGTCTCGAAGTCGCGCGACGGCAGGTTCGGCGTGGCGTGGTCGGTCATGGGCGCAGCTTCGCCCGATGTGGCGAGGCGGCGCAACAGAGATCCTCCCCCCAGAGGGGGAGGTGGCCCGGAAGGGCCGGAGGGGGCAGCGCGGCGTTCGCCCAGATGGCCCCCTCAGTCGGCTCCGCCGACAGCTCCCCCGGAGGGGGAGCAGCTACCCATCCAAAACCGGAGACCCCCATGAAAGAGACCAAACAGGCCCCGGCCACGCCGGAGGCGCGTGCCATGCTGCATGAGGTGCTGGCCGCCTTTGAGGGCTTCAAGGCCGCCAATGACCAGAGGCTGGCGGCCCTGGAGACCAAGCGGGCCGACGTGCTGCTGGAGGAGAAGGTCGGCCGCATCGACGAGGCCGTCACCCGCGCCCAGGACCGGCTGGACCGGATGCTGGCCGAGGCCCGGCGGCCGTCCCTCGCCGGCGACGCGCCGCTGGCTCGGGTCGACGAGCGCAAGGCCGCCTTCGAGCGCTATGTGAAGACCGGCGAGACCCCGGCCCTCCTGCTGGAGGCCAAGGGTCTGTCGGAAGGCGTGGCCACGGCCGGCGGCTATGTGGCCCCGCCCGAGCTGGAGCGGGCCATCCTGCGTCGCCTGGCGGCCACCAGCCCGATGCGCGAGATCTGCCAGGTCCGCACGATCAGCGCCGGCACCTTCCGCAAGCCGGTCTCGCCCACGGGCCTGGCCGCCGCCTGGGTGGCCGAGACCGCCGCCCGGCCCGAGACCACGGCCCCGACCCTGGACGTGATCGATTTCCCGGCCGGTGAGCTCTATGCCAGCCCCGCCGCCACCCAGGCCCTGCTCGACGACGCCTATGTCAGTATCGACGAGTGGCTGGCGGAAGAAGTGCAGGATGCCTTCGCTGCCCAGGAGACCAGTGCCTTCGTCTCGGGTGACGGGGTCAACAAGCCCAAGGGCCTGCTGGCCTACACCGCCGCACCGGACGCGTCCTACACTTGGGGCCAGGTCGGCTATGTGGCCACCGGCGTGGCCGGCGGTTTTGCGGCGAGCAATCCGACCGACAAGCTGATCGACTTGATCTATGCGACCAGGAGCCAGTACCGCCAGAACGGCCGCTTCGTGCTCAACCGCCGCACGGTCAGCGCGGTGCGCAAGTTCAAGGACGCGCAAGGCAACTATATCTGGAACGCGGCCCTGCAGCCGGGCCAGTCGGCGAGCCTGCTGGGCTTCCCGGTCACCGAGATCGAGGCCATGCCCGATGTGGCGGCCAATGCGCTCGCCATCGCCTTCGGCGACTTCGAGAAGGGCTATCTGATCGTCGACCGCGCCGGGGTGCGGGTCCTGCGCGACCCCTATTCGGCCAAGCCGCACGTCCTCTTCTACACCACCAAGCGCGTCGGCGGCGGGGTGCAGAACTTTGATGCGGTGAAGCTGCTGAAGTTCGCGGTCAGCTAGGGTTTCCTTCTCCCCTTGCGGGAGAAGGTGGCCTGCGATGCAGGTCGGATGAGGGGTCTGCGCGACCTATCCGGCCTGCTTCGTGACCCCCTCCCAGCGCCGCGCGACCCCTCATCCGTCGGCCTTGCCGACACCTTCTCCCGCAAGGGGAGAAGGACAGTTCGAGCCCCCATCCCATGCCCAACGCCCTCACCCTGAGCGAGGCGCGCGCCTTTCTGCGCGTGGCCGACGCTTCGGAAGACACCACGGTCAGCCTGCTGATCGAGGCCGCCGAGGCCCGGGTCGCTGCGGCGACCGGCCTGACCCTCACCCCCGCCAGCCCGGCCCCGCTGCGGCTGGCGGTCCTGACCCTGGTCGCCCACGCCCATGAGCACAGGGACGGGGCCGAGCTGCCCTTTGCCCTGGTCGAACCGTGGCTGGCCCCCTACCGAAAGGTCCGCCTGTGAGCGATCAAGCCCTCGCCGACGGTCTCGTCGCCGCCCTCAGGGCAGCGCCCGCCGTCACCGCCATCCTCGGTCAAAGAGTCTATGCCCGCGCCCCGCGGGTGCCGACCTATCCCTGCCTGGCCGTCAGCCGCACCGAGAGCCGCATCGTCGAGGGCGAAGTGGTCGAGCACCTGCTGACCCTGACCTGTGTCTCGCGGTTCGGTGGCCCCGAAGAGGCGAGGGCGGTGGTCGCCGCCGTCCGCGCCGTGATCCACGACGCCCGCCCGACCATTGCCGGCCGCCGGCTGGTCAATCTGCGCGTCGCCTATGCCGACGTCTTCCCCGCCGCCGACCGCGAACTGACCCTCGGCATCGTCCGCGTGCGGGCGGTGACCGAGCCCCTCTAGAAACGGAGCCCACCCATGGCCGCTCAAGCCGGCAAGGATATCCTGCTGAAGATCAGCGACGGGGCCCCGACCCCGACCTTCGTGACGGTCGCCGGCCTGCGGACCCGGACCCTCAGTCTCAATGCCCGGACCATCGACACCACGGACAGCGACAGCGCCGGCCGCTGGCGCGAGCTGCTGGCCGGGGCCGGGGTGCGGACCTGCGCGGTGTCAGGGGCCGGCGTGTTCCGCGACGCCGCCTCCGACGCCCAGGTGCGCCAGAGCTTCTTCGACCAGTCGGCCCGCATCTGGCGGCTGGTGATCCCCGATTTCGGCCAGTTGGAGGGGCCCTTCTTGGTGGCCGCCCTGGACTATGCCGGCGACCACGACGGCGAGGCGGCCTTCGCCCTGAGCCTGGCCTCGGCGGGGGCGGTGACGTTCACGGCGATCTAGAGCGGCTGACACAGGCCCCCTCCGCGCCTTCGGCGCTCCTCCCCCGGAGGGGAAAGATGAGATCGCTGCCCTTCATCTTCCCCCTCCGGGGGAGGAGCGCGTGAGCGCGGAGGGGGCGAGTCTTCAATGGAGATCCCCCCCAAATGACACCCCCCAACCCCGCCCGCGGCGAAGTCATCGTCGACCTCGCCGGAAACTCCCACTGTCTGTGCCTGACCCTCGGGGCCCTGGCCCGGATCGAGGCCGCTCTGAACCTCACCGACTGGCGCGACCTGCCGGCCCGGATGGAGACCCTGTCGGCGCGCGAGCTGATGGCTGTGCTGGCGGCCCTGATCGTGGGCGAGCCGGCCGATCTGGGGGCCGTCACCGTGCCCGAAGCCGTCGCCGCCGTGGCGGCGGCCCTGGCGGCCGCCGCATGACCGGCTGGAGCCAGGCCCTGCGGCTGGCCGTGTCGCTGCAGATCCCGCCCGAGGCCTTCTGGCGGCTGTCCCTGCGCGAGTGGCGGATGCTGACGGCGACCGCGCCGGCACCCGGCCTGACCCGGCCGGGACTGGAGGCCCTGATGGCCCGCTTTCCCGATGAGGAGACCCCGCCATGAGCGATTTCGACCTTGAGGGCCTGGCCTCCGTCCCGGCCCGGGCCGCCGAGGCCTCGGCCTCTCTGGAGGCCCTGAAGGCTCCGGCCGAGCGGGCCGCGCGGTCGATCGACGAGGCCTTTGCCCGGGCCGGTTCCAGCCTGGCCAGGTCCCTGGCCCAGGCGGCCGCGGACGGCGAAGTCTCGCTGGCCGAGCTGGCGCGGGCGGTGATCGGGGCCGCCGGCGCGGCGATCAGGGGCGGGGGATTGGCCCAGGCCCTTTCGGGCGCGGTGTCTGGCAGTTTCGCCGGGACCCGGGCCGAGGGCGGTCCTGTGCTGCCGGGCGGGGCCTATCTGGTCGGCGAGCGGGGCCCGGAGGTGTTTCGCCCGGCCGGGGCCGGTTCGGTGGAGCCCCTGTCAGGCGGCGGGGTGTCGGTGACGGTCAATGTGCAGGGCGGAGACTGGGCGGGCCTGGCCCGTTCGGATGCCCAGCTGGCCCAGGCCCTCGCCCGGGCGGTGAGTCTGGGGGCGAGGGGGCTTTAGTCCTGAGACTTGCCCCCTCCGCGCTGCGCGCTCCTCCCCCGGAGGGGGAAGATGGCTGCGCAGCAGCCAGGACGGGGCCCTTGACTAGATCGCCACCGCCGTATTCGGCGCGGTGCCATACTTGTTGTCGCCGGGCTGGCCGGTGCTGCAGCCGACCCACAGGGTGAAGGCCAGCCAGACCGCGAAGGCCACGAACAGCGAGATGAAGAAGCCGCCCAGGGCTGTCAGGGCCGCAAGATCCGGCTCGCCGTTGCCGATCGCCGCCAGGGCTGCCGACACGCCGATCGAGATGGCCGAGCCGAACACCAGGACCGGACCGAACACCCAGGGCAGGACCTGCCACCAGCCGGTCTGACCCATGTCATGCAGGCGCTTGGAGTGGATGCAGATCGAGCACCAGATCGAGGCCAGGGACAGGGCCCAGCCGAAGAACGGCACCCAGCCGGCCACGACATTGGCACCCAGCAGGCACAGCCAGCCGATCCAGAAGGCCTGGCGGCCGATGCGGCCCTCAGCCGAGAAAAACAGGTTCTTCCAGTCCATGACGGTCTCCAGTTCGTAGCCAATACCTACGGGCTGGTTCGCCGCAAACGAAGTGAAAACCAGGTCATGACGCAGACTTAATCGCGGTCTGCTCCCCAGCCGTCCTGTCACTCGCCCCCTCCGCGCCTGCGGCGCGCCTCCCCCGGAGGAGGAAGATGAGAGCGTCCTCCCCCTCCGGGGGAGGACGACCGCGCAGCGGTCAGGAGGGGGCCTGCGGCGCTGGCCGCGTCCATCCCCACCCCAAAAATCCAGGAGCCGCCGATGAGCGCCTTCCACGAGATCCGCCTGCCGGCGCGGCTGGCCTTCGGCTGCACCAGTGGCGTCGAACGGCGCACGGAGGTGGTCACCCTGGCCTCGGGGCACGAGCGCCGGTCCAGTCCCTGGGAACAGGGACGGCGGCGTTATCTGATCGCCACGGCGGCCCGGCCGCTGGACGAGCTGGCCGAACTGGTCGCCTTCTTCGAGGCCCGACGTGGTCGGCTGCACGGCTTTCGCTTCCGCGACCCGTCCGATTTCAAGTCCTGCGCCCCCTCCACCCAGCCCGCCGCCGGCGATCAGCCGATCGGGCTCGGCGACGGCACGCGCCGGACCTTTCAACTGACCCGGACCTACGGTAGCGGACCCGAGGCCGTGGTCCGCCCGATCGCCAAGCCGGTCGCCGGCACGGTCAAGGTCGCCGTCGGCGGGGTCGTCCTCGCCCCGGCAGCCTATGGAGTCGATCCGGTCACCGGCCTCGTCACTCTGGCGGTCGCGCCCGCCTCGGGGGCAGCGGTGACGGCGGGGTTCGAGTTCGACACCCCGGTACGCTTCGACATCGACCGGCTGGACCTGCAGATGGAGGGCTTTGCCGCCGCCCGGATCGCCGCCTGTCCCCTGGTCGAGGTCCGGCTCTGATGCTCGCCGTCCCCACCGACCTGGCCGAGCGCCTGGACAGCGACGCGGCCAGCCTTTGCCAAGCCTGGATCCTGACCCGCGCCGATGGCGCTGTCCTCGGCTTTACCGACCATGACCGCGACCTGGTGGTCGACGGCGTCACCTGTCGGGCAGCCACGGGCTGGACCGCCGGAGCCTTCGAGGCCGCCGCCGGCTTCGCGCCCGGCCTTTCGGCCGCCCTCGGCGCGCTCGACGACGGGGCTCTGAGCGAGGCCGATATCGTGGCCGGGCTTTATGACGGGGCCAGGGTGGCTTGCCTTCGCGTCGACTGGCGACGACCGGACCTGGTGGTTCGACTATGGACGGCCCGCATCGCCAGCCTGCGCCGTGAAGGGGCAATCTTCACTGCGGCGCTGGAAGGGCCCCTGGCCGATCTCGAGCGGGTGGCGGGCCGCACCTATGGCCGCCTCTGCGACGTCGTGCTCGGCGACAGCCGCTGCGGGATCACCCCCGCGCCCGGGGCCGCGTGCGACAAGCGCTGGACGACCTGCGTCCAGACCTTTGCCAATGGCCTGAACTTCAGGGGCTTTCCGACCCTGCCGGGCGAAGACTTCCTGACCCTCTATCCGACCGAGGGCGAGCGCCATGACGGGGGACGGCGGTGAGGGAGGGTGGGGATAGCTGCTCCCCTTCTGGGGGAGCTGTCGCGGAGCGACTGAGGGGGCCATCCGGGCGGACGCCGCGCTGCCCCCTCCGGCCCTCCGGGCCACCTCCCCCGGAGGGGGAGGATCGGGTCCTCGCTGCCGCCCGCCTGTGGCTCGGTACCCCCTATCGGCACCAGGCCAGCCTGCGCGGCGTCGGCTGCGATTGTCTCGGCCTGGTCCGCGGCGTCTGGCGGGCCCTGCAGGGCGAGGAGCCCGAGGTTCCGCCGCCCTATCGTCCCGACTGGGCCGAGATCGGCGAGGGCGAGATCCTGCTGGAGGCCCTCGGCCGCTGGCTCCGGCCCCTGGCCCTGTCCGAGGTCCGTCCCGGCGATGTCCTGGTGTTCCGCATTCAGCCCGGGGCCATGGCCAAGCACTGCGCGATCCTGTCGGCGCCGGACCGGATGATCCACGCCTATTGGGGCCGGGCCTGTGTCGAATCCTGGCTCGGGCGCTGGTGGCGCGAGCGCCGGGTGGCGGCGTTCCGGTTTCCAGGTCGACAATCTCAATATCCCGCTCTCCCCGGCGAAGGCCGGGGCCCAGCTCGAGACCTGAACGGTTGCGATTTCGGGTCCGGCCGTAGGCACGTCATCCCCAACCGCTCTGGATGACTCTGGGTCCCGGCCTTCGCCGGGAAGAGCGGTTGAATTGATGTTTCAAGGGAACCCCCAAGATGGCCCAGGTGATCCTGTCTTCCGTCGGTGCGGCCCTGGGCGGGCCGGTCGGCGGTTTTGTCGGTGCGATGCTGGGGCGAGCGGCGGACACCGCCGTGATCAACGCCCTGTCGCCCGCTCGCCAGCTGGGACCACGGATCCCGGAACTGCGCATCACCGGCGCTGCCGAGGGCGCGGCCATGCCCTGCGTCTTCGGTCAGGGACGGGTCGGGGGCCATGTGATCTGGGCGGCGCGCTTTCGCGAGACCCGGATCGAAGGCCGGGTCGGGGGCAGCAAGGGTCAGAAGACCACGAGCTATGGTTACAGCCTGTCCTTCGCCGTGGCGGTGGCCGAGGGACCGATCGACGGGATCGGCCGGGTCTGGGCCGATGGTCGGGTGATGGACCTGAGCGGCGTGACGATGCGCGTCCATCTGGGCACTGATGACCAGACCCCCGATCCGCTGATCGAGGCGATCGAAGGCTCGGCCCCGGCCTATCGCGGCCTGGCCTATGTGGTGTTCGAGGACCTGCCGCTGGAGCCCTATGGCCATCGTCCGCCGCAGCTGTCGTTCGAGGTCTTTCGCCGGCCCGGCTCGCCGACCGGGCTGGAGGCGCGGCTGAAGGGCGTCTGCCTGATCCCGGGCGCGGGGGAGTTCGTCTATGCCACCGAAGCCGTGCTGCGGCGCGACGGCCTGACCCGCACCACGGCCGAGAACGTCAACAATACCGAGGGCCGGCCCGATCTGCTGGTGTCGCTCGACCAGTTGCAGGCGCAATTGCCGGCGGTGGATCACGTCACCCTGGTGGTCTCGTGGTTCGGCACCGACCTGCGCTGCGGGGCCTGCGAGATCCGGCCGGGCGTCGACCAGCCGGCCAAGGCGACCCTGGCCTTCGACTGGCGGGCGGGCGGGGTGGGGCGCAGCGAGGCCCACCTCGTTTCGACCCATGACGGCGGGCCGGCCTATGGCGGCACGCCGTCCGATCGGGCGGTGCTGCAGGCCATTGCCGAGCTGAAGCGGCGCGGACTGAAGGTCAGCCTCTATCCCTTCGTGCTGATGGACGTGCCGCACGGCTCAGGCCTGCCCGATCCCCATGGCGGTGGCGGGCAGGGGGCCTATCCGTGGCGGGGGCGGATCACCTGCCATCCGGCGCCGGGCCAGGCGGGCTCGCCGGACGGGACCGCGACCGCCGCCGCCCAGGTCTCGGCCTTCTTCGGGTCCGCGACCCCCGGCCAGTTCGGCGACAGCGACGGCCTGCCGGGTTTCACGGGCAGCGGCTGGGGCTTTCGGCGGATGATCCTGCACTATGCCCGGCTGGCGGCCCTGGCCGGAGGCGTCGACGGCTTTCTGATCGGATCGGAACTGCGCGACCTGACTACGGTGCGCGGACCGGGCGGGACCTATCCGGCGGTGACCCAGTTACAGGCCCTGGCCGCCGATGTGCGCGCCATGGTCGGGCCCGGCACCCGTCTGGGCTATGCCGCCGACTGGAGCGAGTATTTCGGTCACCAGCCCCGCGACGGCTCGGGCCATGCCGTATTCCACCTCGATCCGCTCTGGGCTGACCCGGCCATCGACTTCGTCGGCATCGACTACTATCCGCCGGTTACCGATTGGCGGGACGGCGAGGGCCATCTGGATGCGGCGGCGGGCTTTCAAGGTCCGCACGATTTCGCCTATCTGCGGGCCCGCCTGACCAGCGGCGAGGGCTTTGACTGGTTCTATGGCAGCCCCGCCGACCGCGACGCCCAGACGCGCACCCCGATCACTGACGGGGCCCATGGCGAGGCCTGGATGTTCCGGCCCAAGGACCTGAAGTCCTGGTGGTCGCAGCCGCATCATGACCGGCCCGGCGGGGTGCGATCAGCCACGCCGACCGCCTGGGTCCCCCGCTCCAAGCCGATCCGCCTGACCGAGTTTGGCTGTCCCGCCGTCGACCGGGGTGCCAATGCCCCCAACCTGTTCGTCGATCCCAAGAGCGCGGAAAGCCGCCTGCCGCCCTATTCCAGCGGCACGCCGGACGCCTTTGGCCAGAGGCTGATGCTGGAGGCGGTGCTCGACTGGCTGGCCGACCCAACCGCCAATCCGGTCTCGCCGACCTATGGCGGTCCGATGATCGAGGCGGCCAGCGCCTGGTGCTGGGACGCCCGGCCCTTTCCGGATTTCCCGGCCCGCGACACCGTCTGGCGCGATGCGGCCAACTGGGCCCTGGGCCACTGGTTGAACGGCCGGGCCGGGATCGCGCCCCTGGCCCAGCTGGTCGTCGCCCTGGCCGCGCGGGCCGGGGTGACGCTCGATCCGGGCGAGGCGGGCGGGGTGGTGGCCGGCTATGTGCTGGATCGGCCGATGCGGCTGCGCGACGCCCTCGCTCCCCTGACCGCCGCCTTCGGTCTCGAGGCGGTCGAGCGGGGCGATCGGGTGCGGCTGGTGTCCCTGACCGGTGCCGTCCGGCAGGTCCTGGGAGAAGCCGACCTGGCCTGGCCCGAGGATCGTCCCGCCGCCACGGCTACTAGCCGGGCGCTGGTCGCCTCCGCCCGCGCCCTGCGGCTGCGCTTCATCGATGCGGGGCGCGACTACCAGACCGGCGCGGTGATCGTGCGCCGCTCCGACGGGGAGGGGACGGCCGACGCCGACGCGCCGATCGTCATGTTGCCTGCCGAGGCCCAGGCCGTCGGGCGCCGCCTGCTGGATCGCTCGGCCGCGACCCAGACCGAGACGGTCCTTCACCTGGCCCCCCTGGCGGCGCTGCGGCTGGAGGCCGGCGATCGGATCGGTTTCGACGGCGAGGCCTGGCGGGTGGTGCGGGTCGATCTGGACGAGCATCCGCGCGCCACCCTGGCCCCGCTTCCGGCCGTGACCGCAGTCGCGGCGGGGCCGGACTGGAGCCCGGCCCCGCCGCGTGAGCCGGTCGGGCCACCTGTGCTGCAGGTGCTGGACCTGCCGGCCAGCCGCGATGACGCCCGGCCTCTGGTCGCGGTCGCGGCCGAGCCCTGGCGACCGTTCGATCTCCATGCCGGCGGCGACCGGACCGGTCTGAGCCTGCGCGGCCGGGTGACCACCCCGGCCACGGTCGGGGTGACCCTGACGGACCTGCCGCCGGCCTCGCCCCATCGACTGGACCGCTCCGGCCGCCTGACCGTGCGACTGGAGGGGACGAGCCTGATCAGCCGCAGCCTGTCGGCCGTCCTGACCGGCGACAACGGCCTGGCGGTTCGGGCCCCTTCGGGCGACTGGGAGGTGATCGGCTTCACGACGGCCGAGGCGGTGGCCGGGGATGTCTGGACCCTGTCGGGCCTGTTGCGCGGCCAGAGGGACGGGGCGGCCAGCGACCTGGTGCTGGCGGCCGGATCCCCGGCGGTCCTGCTCGACTCTGCCTTGCTCCGGCTGGACGTCGCGCCGTTCGAGCGGGACGTACCCCTGTGGATCCGCGCGGCCCCGGCGGGCGGGCCACCGGCCGGTCCGTCGATGACCGAGGTCGAGGCCGTCTGGCGCGCTCGGGCGCTCAGGCCCCTGGCTCCGGCCCATCTGCGGGTCACGGCGGCCGGCGCGGATCGCCGGATCGGCTGGATCCGCCGCGACCGGCTGGGCGGCGACGTCTGGGCCGGCGAGGTTCCGCTCAGCGAAGCCCGCGAGGCCTGGCGACTACGGGTACTGAACGGCGCGGTCGTGGTCCGCGAGGTGGAACTGGCGACCCCGGGCTTCGTTCACACGGCTGCCATGCGGGGCGCCGATCTGGCGGCCGGATCCGCCGGTCTGCTGACGGCAGAGGTCGTCCAGGGCTCGGCCGCCGTCGGCTGGGGCGCGCCGGCCAGCAAGTTGCTGTGATAATAATGCCACATTGCGCTTGTGCGCCGCCGCGAAAGGCCTAATTGAGGGCGGGCTATCCAATCACTCTCGAGGACTCTCCTTGGCGCGCGACCCCTATCAGGAACTTGGCGTTTCCCGCACCGCGACGCCGGACGAGATCCGCAAGGCCTTCCGCAAGCTCGCCAAGCAGTTTCACCCGGACACCAATCCGGGCAACAAGGCGGCCGAGGACCGCTTCAAGCAGGTCAGTGCCGCCTTCGACATTCTCGGCGACCCGGCCAAGAAGAAGAAGTTCGATGCCGGCGAGATCGACGCGGACGGTCGCGAGACCACGCGCGGCTTCGGCGGGGCGGGTGGCAGCCCGTTCGGCGGCGGGGGCTTCAATCGCGGCGGCTTCCAGTCGCGCGGTGGCAGAGACGACGGTCCCGAGATCGATCTGGGCGACCTGTTCGGCGACATCCTCGGGCGCGGGGCCCGCGGTGGCGGCGGCGGCGGCTTTGGGAGCGGTTCGGGCGGCGGCTTCTCGCCGCGCGGTGCCGACGTCAAGGCCCGCCTCGACATCGACCTGGAGGAAGCCATCCGGGGCGGCAAGAAGCGGGTGGCCTTTTCGGATGGCCGCACCATCGACGTCACCATCCCGCTTGGGGCCCAGGACGGCCAGACCCTACGCCTGAAGGGCCAGGGCAGTCCGGGCCGCGGCGGCCAGGGCGACGCCCTGATCGAACTGGCCATCAAGCCCCACCCGGTCTATCGCCGCGAGGGCGAGACCCTGGTCATGGACCTGCCGGTCTCGGTGCCCGATGCGGTTCTGGGCGGCAAGATCGAGGCCCCGACCCCTGACGGCAATGTCATGCTGGCCGTGCCCAAGGGCTCCAACAGCGGGGCCACCCTGCGCCTGAAAGGCCGCGGCCTGGCCGACGCCAAGGGCAAGCGCGGCGACCTGCTGGCCAAGCTGGTCGTGACCCTGCCCGACGAGCCCGACAGCGACCTCGAAAAGTTCGCACAGGCCTGGCGCGACCAGAAGCCCTACGCACCGAAGCGGAAATAGCGGGGCAGGCGGTTTTGAACCTCTTCCGAAACCGCCAACGGCCCTTTTCGCCTCAGAGCGTTCCCGCCCGTGACAGAACGCCACACGCCGTTCATAAGCGGCTTGTTCAGTCTCCATTCAGCCGCCGGACATTACACCCGTCAGCATGAAACCGATCCGCGCCCTTCTCGTCGCTGTCGCCGTCGCCGCCGCCCTGCCGGGTGCGGCCCTGGCCCAGCGTGACCGCGACTCGCTTGGAGCCGGCTGGCGTGCCCAGTCCGACCAGGCGCGCGGCGGCGTGCAGTCCGGCCGACTGGTGCCTCTCTCGCGGGTGATCGACCAGATCAGCCGCCGGACGCCGGGCCGGGTGCTGGATGCCGGGCTTGAAGGCCGCAACTATCGGGTCCGATGGGCCACAGACGACGGCCGCCGTATTGACTTCATCGTCGACGCAGAGACCGGTCAGATCCTCAGCGCCAACTAGGGACTTCCTTGCATGCGTATCCTGCTCGTCGAGGACGATCCCGACCTGTCGCGTCAGCTGAAACTGGCCCTGGCCGATGCCGGCTATGCGGTCGACCATGCGCCCGATGGTGAGGAAGCCCAGTTCCTCGGCGAGACCGAGCCCTATGACGCCGTGATCCTGGACCTCGGCCTGCCCAAGGTGGACGGGGTTTCGGTGCTGGAACGCTGGCGGCGGGGCAATGTCAGCACGCCGGTCCTGATCCTCACGGCCCGCGCGGCCTGGAGCGACAAGGTCGCCGGGTTCGATGCCGGTGCCGATGACTATCTGGCCAAGCCGTTCCACACCGAGGAACTGCTGGCGCGGTTGCGGGCCCTGCTGCGGCGGTCGGCCGGCCATGCCGCGCCCAGCCTGTCCTGCGGCGGGCTGCGGCTGGATCCGCGCGCCGCCCGGGCCAGCGTCAATGGCGAGCCCCTGCGTCTGACCTCGCTGGAATACCGCCTGCTGCACTACATGATCATGCACCAGGGACGGGTGATCGGGCGCACCGAGCTGGTCGAGCACCTTTACGACCAGGATTTCGACCGCGACTCCAACACCATCGAGGTGTTCATCGGCCGGTTGCGCAAGAAGCTGGGCTCCGACCGCATCGAGACCGTGCGCGGCCTCGGCTATCGCCTGACCCCGCTGGAGGGCGAGGCGACCGAGTGACGGCTGCGGCGGGCGCCTAGCCGTGTTCGACCTTCGCCGTCCCTCCCTGGTCCGCCGGCTGGTCCTGCTGGCCGTCGTCTGGAACGCGGTGGTGCTGATCGTCGCCGGCGTCTTCCTGACCGCCCAGTTCCGCGACGCCGCCATCCGCCGCTTTGACCAGTCCCTGGCGGTGCTGACCGACGATCTCTATGCCGGTTCGACGGTCGAGGACGGGGTGCTGAAGGCCCCGTTCCTGACCGATATCCGCGCCACCCGCACCTATTCCGGCCGCTACTGGATCATCGCGCGCCATACAGCCGACGGCGCGATCAAGGTCGTTGAGCGGTCACGTTCGCTGTTCGACAGCGATCTGATGGTGGCGTCGCGGCAGATCGACCTGCTGGACGCTGCCCCGGGCAAGACCCTGTACTTCGACATGCAGGGGCCGCAGGACAAGCCGCTGCGGGCTGCGGCCATCCAGGCCCGCCTGCCGGGCTATCCCGATCCCGTGGTGTTCATCGCCGCCGAGGACCGCTCGCCGATCGACGCCGACGCCGACCGTTTTGGCCGCATCACCGCCGTGGCCCTGCTGCTGTTGGGCGGCGGCCTGATCCTGGCGGTGGTCGTGCAGGTCCGGGTGGGCCTGGCCCCCCTGTTCCAGCTGCGGCGCGAGGTGGCCTCGGTGCGGCGCGGCAAGAGCGAGCGCCTGACCCGCGCCTATCCCGACGAGCTTGAGCCCCTGGCCGTCGAACTGAATGCGCTGCTGGCCCATAACCAGGAAGTGGTCGAGCGGCAGCGCACCCATGTCGGCAACCTGGCCCATGCCCTGAAAACCCCGCTGTCGGTGATGATCACCGAGGCCAGCCAGCAGCCGGGATCCCTGGCCGATGTCGTCAGCCGTCAGGCCGATGTGATGCGCGAGCAGGTCGACCACCATCTGCGGCGGGCCCGAGCGGCGGCCCGTTCCCAGACCAGTGGCGAGCGCACGCCGGTCGAGCCGATCCTCGACGAGCTGGCGGTGACCCTGGAGCGGATCTTTCAGGACAAGGCCGGCGGGCAGGGCATCGAGATCGACTGGCGCTGTCCCGAGGACCTTTGCTTCCAGGGCGAGAAGCAGGATCTGATGGAACTGGCCGGCAATGTCATGGAGAACGCCGGCAAGTGGTGCCGGGGCCGTATCCGGGTGATCGCCGCGCCGGGCGCGACCGGTCGCTGGACCCTGGTGGTCGAGGATGATGGTCCGGGCCTGCCCCCCGAACGCTGGGTTGATGCCCTGAAGCGGGGCCAGCGCATGGATGAGCATACCCCGGGTTCAGGTTTGGGCCTGTCTATCGTCGACGAACTGGCCAGGGCCTATGGCGGGTCGGTGACACTTGGTGAATCGCCCATGGGCGGATTGCAGGTCCGGCTGGATCTTCCGAGCGCCGAAACCTAGCGGCGTTCTGTCGCACCCTACGGGTTGCCAGCCGCCCCGATGAAGGCCCCTAAGCCTCGCGAAGCCCTCGGCTTTCCTCGACTTTCCCATCAGCGCGCCTCAGCGACTTTTTTGGCGGATTTGGGAAAGTCTTAACCTCGTTGCCAACATGGTTGACGCTGTCGGTCTTTGGGATCCGGCGGGGGATCATGGCCGCAATCGCTGCGCACAAATTGCAGATCGTACGGATGCTGGTGGAAACCGCGCCGGACGCTGCCTTGCGCAGTCTGGAACTGGCCCTGGCCGGCGTCGGCACAACGGGCGGGCTCGCCCAGGTGCGGGGCCTGGTCGAGGACGAGACCGCCGACCGATTCGTTCGCAACAATGTTCTCGCGCCGATCGTGCCGATGTGCGCCACGCGCGGGGCAGGCCAGATCAGCTTCTCGCCGCGGGTCCTGCCGTCCCTGTGGAAAGCGTTGAAGGTCGTTACGCCTCAGCGCGTCGAGGAAGCTGCCGCCAAGTGCAGTCCCTGGGACCTGGAGCAGGGGGCCCCGGAGGTCTTTGACGACCTCTGCCGGATGGCGGCGCGCTGCCTGCGCGACGCCGAGCAGGACGCCTTTGATGCGACCCGCAGCCTCGGCAACACCGACGAACTGATCGCTTGCCTGGAGATCGGCCACATCGTCCGGGCCTCCCTGCCCAAGCTGTCGGACTGGGTCA
Source organism: Caulobacter henricii (assembly GCF_001414055.1). Taxonomy (GTDB): domain Bacteria; phylum Pseudomonadota; class Alphaproteobacteria; order Caulobacterales; family Caulobacteraceae; genus Caulobacter; species Caulobacter henricii. The sequence goes on from NZ_CP013002.1 coordinate 857,036, forward strand.
GCCGGATGAGCGGTGAACGGGCTGCGGCGGCGCGCCTGGCGTATCGCGACGCCTGCGCGATCCGTGAGGACTCCGGTGCTCGGCTGTTTGACATGCTGGCTGCGCACCTGCCCGACGACTGGCGGATCCTGCGGGTCATTTCGGCGGTCATGGACCGGCCCAATGACCGCTATCTGGCCTCATCGGAAGTCGGCTCGTTCGGCGAGCGCGTGCTGGCCGAGATCGACGAAGCGATTGCCCTGATCCGTGATTTCAGCCTCGACAAGGGCGAGAAGCTGGGACGCGAGGCCGCCCTGGCCGCCCAGCGCGTGTCCCTTCAGATCACCGAGTTCGAGCAGACCGTGAACATCGCCAAGGACGGCCCCTGGGGGCGTCGTCTGGCCAAGTACAAGCAGGAAATCGCCCAGGTCGCCGAACTGCGGATGAACGCCGCCGAAAAGGAACTGGCCGAGGCCCTGCCGACCAAGCCGATCTCGATCCTGGGCAAGAAGGGCGGCAAGGGCATTGCCAAGCTGAATGCCGAGCCGGACCCGACGGCGGTGCGACGCGCCACGGCGATCCTGGTCTTTATCGAACAACTTCGACCCTGCGCCGCCCAGAGCGGCTATGGGGCCACCCGGACCAAGGTCCTGGACAAGCTCAATACCCGCCTCGATCAGTATATCGAGGACGTGCTCTATGCCGCCCGCACCGGCGAAGGCGGCGATCCGGTCCTGGCCCAGCAGTATCTCGATGTTGCGGCGACCTTCATCGCCCATACGCGCGACGACAAGACCGCTGAAATCGTCCGCCGCCGGGCCGCCGCCGCGATCGCGGCCTGATCCATCCCTTAAGCGCTTTTTTCGCTAACGGCGGCGCGCATTCCCGGCTAACAGGCGAAGCATGATCGCTTTCTGGATCTCGGCGGCCGGGCTGTCGGCTGCGGCCGGTGCCCTGGTTCTGCGCAGCGCCGCGCGGGCCGGTGCCGTCGACGGCACCGCACCGGGCCTTGACGCCCATCGCCGCCAGCTCGGCGAAATCGACCGCCTGGCTGCCGGCGGCCTGCTCGACGATGGCGAACGCAAGGCGGCCCGGGCCGAGGCGGGGCGTCGCCTGCTCGTCGAGGCCGACCGCGCCGAGGTCTGGTCGCGCGATGGTCTCGGATCCCGCCGCCTTGCGGTGACGGCCGCTGCCGTTGCGCCGCTCCTGGCCCTGGCGACCTATCTGGTGCTGGGTTCGCCCGGCTTTTCCGACCAGCCCTATGCCCGGCGCGTGGCCGAATGGCGGGCGACCGACCCGGCCCAGCTGGATCCGCCCCGCATCGCCGCCGTGCTGGAAACCATAGTCGCCGAACGGCCCGGAGACGCCGAACCGCTGAAGCATCTGGCCATGGCCCGCAGCGCCTCGGGCGACGTCGGCGGGGCCGAACAAGCCCTGCGCCGCGCGGTAAGCCTGGCTCCCGGCCGCGCAGACCTTTGGATCGGTCTGGGCGAAACCTTCGTGGCGGAAGCGGACGGCGAAGTCGGCACCGATGCTCGTCTGGCCTTCCGGCAGGCCCTGAAGATCGATCCCGCCAGCCTCTCGGCCCGCTATCATCTGGGCCTTGCCCGGATCAGCGATGGCGATGTGGCCGGCGGTCTGGCCGACTGGCGCGCCGTGGCCGACAGTCTGTCGCCGACGGACCCGCGTCGGACGGCCATGAACCGCGAAATCGCCCAGGTCCAGGCCGCCGGCGGCCTGCCTGCCCGTCAGGCCGCGCCCGAGGACAACGCCCAGGTCCAGGGCATGATCGCCGGCATGGTCGAGGGCCTGGCCGCCCGCCTGAAGACCGCGCCTGATGATCCCGATGGCTGGGTTCGACTGGTCCGGGCCTATGCGGTTCTGGGCGACACGGCCCGGCGGGATGCCGCCCTCGCCACGGCGAACCAGCGCTTCGGCGATCAGCCCAAGATTCTGGCGGCCCTGAAACAGGCCGCCCAGACCCCGCCGCAATCCCAGTCCGGCACCGAGGGGGGACGTCCGTGAGCTTCTGGCCGAAATCCCGCAAGGCGCGCCGGCGCCTGACCATTCTGCTGGCCATTGCCCCGGTCCTGGCCCTGGCCGTGGGCCTGGCGCTGTACGGCATGCGGGACGCCATCTCGCTGTTCTACACCCCGGCCCAGGCCCAGGAGGCCAAGGTGCCGGCCGGTCGCAAGGTGCAGCTGGGCGGTCTCGTCCAGAAGGGCAGCGTCATCAAGCATCCCGGCGGCGACGTCGAGTTCGTGATCGCCGACCAAAGGTCCACAGCCAGGGTCAAGTTCCACGGCGACCTGCCCGACCTGTTCCGCGAGGGCCAGGGCATCGTCGCCCAGGGGGTCTTCGACGACCGTGGCGTGTTCATGGCCACGGAGGTGCTGGCCAAGCACGATGAGCGCTACATGCCCCGCGAGGTCTCCAAGGCCCTCAAGGAGCAGGGCGAATGGCGCGGCGAGGGCGCAGGCCCACCCGCCTATGACGGGTCCTCTGCCGCTGAGGGCAAGGATCGCAAATGATCATCGAACTGGGCGCCTTTGCCCTGATCCTGGCCCTGGTCCTGTCGGTCGCCCAGACCGGCCTGTCCGCCGTCGCCGGAGCCCGGCGCGCGCCGATGCTGGCCGGGGCCGGACGCGGCGCGGCCCTGGCGGCCTTCGGGGCCACGGCCGTCACCTTTGCCTGTCTGGTCTGGGCCTTTGTCAGCTCGGACTTCTCGGTGGCCAATGTCGCGGCCAATTCCCACACCGCCAAGCCCATGCTGTTCAAGGTGGCGGGGGCCTGGGGCAGCCACGAGGGCTCGATGCTGCTGTGGTGCCTGGTCCTGACCGGCTATGGCGCGGCCATGGCCCTGTTCGGCGCCAGCCTGCCGCCGCGCCTGCGGGCCTATGCGGTCGCTGTCCAGGGGGCCCTGGGCGTGATGTTCCTGGCCTATACGGTCTTTGCTTCCAATCCGATGGTCCGCCTGACCGAGGTCCCGATCGAGGGGCGTTCGCTCAATCCGCTGCTGCAGGACTGGGCCTTGGCGGTGCATCCGCCCTTCCTCTATGCCGGCTATGTCGGGTTCTCGGTCGTCTACAGCCTGGCCATGGCTGCCCTGATGGACGGGCGGGTCGACGCGGCTTGGGCCCGCTGGGTTCGGCCCTGGACCCTGGCGGCCTGGAGCCTGCTGACCATCGGGATCACCCTGGGCGCCTTCTGGGCCTATTATGAACTGGGCTGGGGCGGCTGGTGGTTCTGGGATCCGGTCGAGAATGCCAGCTTCATGCCCTGGCTGATCGGCGCGGCCCTGCTGCACTCGGCCATCGTCATGGAGAAGCGCGGGGCCCTGCCGGGCTGGACGGTCTTCCTGGCCCTGGCGGCCTTTACCTTCTCGATGTTGGGGGCCTTCCTGGTGCGCTCGGGCGTGCTGACCTCGGTCCACGCCTTCGCCGTTGACCCGACCCGGGGCGTGCTGCTGCTGATCATGATGGGCCTGGCCGCCGGTGCCGGGTTCCTGCTGTTTGCCCTGCGCGCGCCCTCGCTCAATTCCGGAGGCCTGTTCGCCCCGGTCAGCCGTGAGAGCGCCATTGTCCTGAACAATATCGTGCTGTCGACGGCGACGGCCACCGTGCTGCTGGGCACGCTCTATCCGCTGATCCGTGAAGCGTTCGACGGCGAGGCGGTGTCGGTCGGCCCCCCGTTCTTCAACCTGACCTTCACGCCGATCATGCTGCTGGCCCTGGCCATCCTGCCGGCCGGACCCCTGCTGGCCTGGAAGCGCGGCGATGCCTCGGCCGTGATGCGCCGCCTGTGGTTGGCCCTGGCCGCCGCCGCCCTGCTGGGCCTGCTCACCTATGCCCTGATCACGCCGCGCAAGGCGCTCGCCAGTGCCGGCGTCGCGCTCGGGTTCTGGCTGATCGGCGGGGCCCTCGCCGAACTGGCCGAGCGCCTGAAGCTCCTGCGTGCCCCTCTGGCCGAGGTCTGGCGCCGGGCCGTCGGCCTGCCGCGCGGGGCCTGGGGCACGACCCTGGCCCATGCAGGCATGGGGGTCTTTGTGCTGGGCGCATCGTTCGAGACCGCCTGGCGGGTCGAACAGGCCCAGGCCCTGAACCTGAACCAGTCTTTCAAGCTGGGGCGCTATGAAGTGACCCTGACCAATGTCGGCTCGGTCGAGGGGCCCAACTATCTGGCCGAGCGCGGCCTGGTGCGGATTACCGACCCTGACGGTCGCGTCGTCTGCCAGGCCAAGCCCGAGCGGCGCTACTATCCGACCGGCGGCCAGACGACCTCGGAGGTGGCGATCTGCCCCAAGGGGCTGGACGACCTCTATGTGGTGCTGGGCGAGCGCCGGGGCAGTGAGAGCGGCAAGCCGGCCTGGCTGGTCCGGGCCTATGTCAATCCGTGGGTCCGGCTGATCTTCCTCGGCCCCCTGCTGATGGCGCTGGGCGGGGCCATATCGGTGTCGGACCGCCGGCTGCGGCTGGGCGTCGGTCGCAAGGCCTCGGAGGCCCAGGCATGAACCGGCTCAGGGCAGTGCTCGTCACCCTGGCCGCCGTGGCGTGCATGGCCGCAGCCTCGGAGCCCAGTGAGCGTCTGCCTGATCCTGCCCAGGAGGCCCGCGCGCGGGTGCTGTTCCGCGAGGTGCGCTGCCTGGTCTGCCAGAACGAGTCGATCGATGATTCCCAGGCTGAGCTGGCCGGGGATCTGCGCCGGGTGGTCCGTCAGGAGATCGCCGGCGGCCGCAGTGATGCGGAGGTTCGCAGCTTCCTCGTCGCCCGCTATGGCGAGTTTGTTCTGCTGAAGCCGACCTTCTCGGCCGGCAATGCCGCGCTCTGGCTGGCTCCGCTGGGTATTCTGGCGGCCGGCGGTGGCCTGCTGGTGGCGCTGCTGCGCCGGCGGCGGGCGGATGGCGCGGCCGAGCCGGACGAAGCGCCGGGTCTCTCGCCCGAAGAAGAAGCCCGCCTGGCGCTACTGCTGGAAGACCTCGGCCACGATTGCGCCGAAAAGCGGCCGCAAGAAACACCTTCCGTGTGACGGAAAGATAATTCGAGAACCATTGCGCGTTACGCCATCGCGATTAGGTTCTCGTATGACAGGTCCCGGCGCGATGCGTCGTGGGTGAGGAAAGACAAGAGATGACCGCTAGGAAGTCGGGTTTCATTGTGGGCGCCGTTGCCGGCGCGGGCGTCGCCGCCGCGGCTCTGGCCGGCATGGGCATGCGGATGGGGACGGCCGATGCCGCCGAGGCCCCGGCCGCCATCCGTGTCTCGACGGCCGCCGCCCCGTCCTTCGCGCCGCCGCCCGGTGCCCCGATGTCGTTCGCCGACATCTTTGAAAAGGTCTCGCCGGCCGTCGTCCAGATCGATGTGACCTCCAAGGCCAGCCCCGCCCGCGGCCTGCGCATCCCGGGCCTCGAAGGCTTCGACATCGTGCCGCGCGGCCAGAAGCCGGGCGCCGAGGGCGAGGAGGACACCCCCGCCGCACCGAAGCAGCAGTCCTCGGGCTCGGGCTTCTTCATCTCGGCCGACGGTTACATCGTCACCAACAACCACGTGGTCGCCGACGCCGACGAGATCAATGTCGTCATGAAGGACGGCCGCCAGCTGAAGGCCACCGTGGTCGGTCGCGACGAAGGCACCGATCTGGCCGTGATCAAGGTCACCGATCCCAAGGCCAAGGGCGCGGACTTCCCCTATGTCGACTTTGAGAACCAGGCCAAGCCGCGGGTCGGCGACTGGGTCATCACCATCGGCAACCCCTTCGGTCTGGGCGGCACCGCCACGGCCGGCATCATCTCGGCCTATAACCGCGACCTGGGCGACAGCTCGTCGCGCTTTGTCGACTACATCCAGATCGATGCGCCGATCAACCGGGGCAATTCCGGTGGTCCCAGCTTCGACATCTTCGGCCGGGTGATCGGCGTCAATACGGCGATCTTCTCGCCGACGGGCGGATCGGTCGGCATCGGCTTTGCCATTCCGGCCGACGTGGCCGAGGCCACGGCCAAGCAACTGATCGCCGGCGGCAAGGTGGTTCGCGGCTATATCGGGGCCAATATCCAGGACTTCTCGCAGGAAATGGCCGAGGCCCAGGGCATGCCCGACGTCAAGGGGGCCATCATCGCCGAACTGGTGGCCGGTGCCCCCGCCGCCAAGGCCGGCCTGCTGCCCGAGGACATCGTCACGGCCGTCAATGGCACCAACGTCAAGAGCGGCTCGGAACTGACGCGCGAAGTGGCCAAGGCCAAGCCGGGCGACACCATCCGTCTGTCGATCCTGCGCGGCGGCAAGCCCCGCACGGTCGAGGTCAAGTCCGGTGTGCGTCCGTCCGAAGGTGCCCTCGGCGTCAATGACAATACCAACGAGGACGGCGGCGCGCCCGATACCCCGGACAAGCCCCAGACCCAGAAGTTCGAAGCCCTGGGTCTGACCCTGGCCCCGCTCGATACGGCATCCCGCGCGACCTACAAGATCGCACCGGACGTGCGTGGCGTGCTCATTGCCGGGGTCAAGTCGGACTCCGACGCCGGCGAGAAGGGCCTGGTCAAGGGCGACGTCCTGTCCAGCGTCAACGGCGTCGCGGTCAATGCGACCGGTGAGGTCGCGGCCGCGATTGCCTCGGCCCAGAAGGGTGGCCGCACCAGTGTTCTGGCCAAGATCATCCGCCAGGGCCGTCCGGTCTTCGTCCCGCTGAAGATCGCACCCTAACCTCAGGGTCGGCCAAACTGCTCTGCCAGCGTCCCGCTCCGGTTCCTCCGGGGCGGGGCGTCCTGTATCTGTCCAAGGTTTAAGGGACGGGCCCGGTCAAAACCGGTATCCATCAGCAAGGATCGCGTCCTAGGGTCGAATCGGGAGACCGTCAGTCTTCCTATTGGCGGGCGCATGAGGGACGGGCTGATGCGTATTCTGATCATCGAAGACGATATTGAGGCGGCGGGCGCAATGAGCCACGGCCTCACCGAAGCCGGCTATGAGTGCGTCCACGCCCCAGACGGCGAGGCGGGACTCAAGGAGGCCGGCAAGGGCGGTTTTGACGTGCTGATCGTCGATCGCATGATGCCCAAGAAGGATGGTGTCGAGGTCGTCGAGACCCTGCGCCGCGAAGGGGACAATACCCCGGTCCTGTTCCTGTCGGCCCTGGGCGAGGTCAGTGACCGCGTGGTGGGTCTCAAGGCCGGTGCCGACGACTATCTGGTCAAGCCCTATGCCTTTCCCGAGCTGATGGCCCGGGTCGAGGCCCTGTCGCGCCGTCGCGAGACGGGCGCGGTCGCCACCACCCTGAAGGTCGGCGAACTCGAGATGAACCTGATCAACCGGACCGTCCACCGGGCGGGCAAGGAGATCGATCTCCAGCCCCGCGAGTTCCAGCTCCTGGAATTCATGATGCGCCACGCCGGGCAGTCGGTCACCCGCACCATGCTGCTGGAAAAGGTCTGGGAATATCACTTCGACCCGCAGACCAATGTCATCGACGTGCACATCTCGCGCCTGCGCAGCAAGATCGACAAGGGCTTCGACCGGGCCATGCTGCAGACCGTGCGCGGCGCGGGCTACAGGCTCGATCCGTAGGAGATAGGGCGGTCCGCCGCCGAGAGCCCCCATGCGCCTGCCGCGCCTTTTCCGCACCACGCCGTTCCGGCTGACCCTGCTGTTTCTGGCCCTGTTTGCAGCGGCGGCCAGCGCCTTCCTGGGCTACATCTATGTGGCCACGGCCGGCGAGGTGAACCGCCGCGCCGACGCCGAGATCAACCGCGAGATGGAAAGCCTCGAGGCCGCCTATCGGCAGGGCGGCGTCAATGCCCTGAACCAGACGATCGTCGAACGGGCGAGCGGCGAACGGCCCTTCCTCTATTTCCTCGCCGACAAGACCGGCAAACGGATCTCGGGTTCGATCGAGGCCTCGCCCCTCGACGACTTCGAAGGCGACGGCCCCAGCTGGTCCAGTTTCAAGGTCACCGAGGTCGACCTCGACGGGGCCGAGATGCGCAATCCGGCTCGCGGGGTGCAGGAGCGCCTGGCCGGCGGCGAGGTGCTGTTCGTCGGTGCCGATGTGGCCGCGTCCGAAGGCTATGTGCGCAAGATTGTCCGGGCCCTGTGGGGGGCCGGGGCCCTGGTGATTCTGCTGGGCCTTGCGGGTGGCGTGCTGATCAGCCGCAATGTCTCGCGCAGCATGCAGGGCCTCGTCGACCTGGTGGCTGCGGTGCAGGCCGGGGACCTCCAGGCCCGCGCCAAGGTTCGCGGGGCGCGCGACGAATATGACGAGCTGGCCGAAGGGCTCAATGACATGCTCGACCGCATCGAGCGGCTGATGGGCGGTCTGCGCCATGCCGGCGATGCCATTGCCCATGACCTGCGCTCGCCCCTGACGCGCCTGCGGGCCCGTATGGAAGTGGCCCTGATCGACGCCGAGAATGGCAAGGGCGATCCGGTCGCGGCGCTGGAAACGGCCCTGCAGGACGCCGATGGCGTGCTCAAGACCTTCAATGCCGTCCTGGCCATTGCCCGCCTGCAGGCCGCCGGTCAGGCTCCCGACCAGCAGAGCTTCGACTCCTCGGAACTGGCCCGTGACATGGCCGAACTCTATGAGTTCTCCTGCGAGGACAAGGGGCTGGACTTCAAGGCCGAGATTACACCGGCCCTGCACATCCGGGGTAATCGCGAGTTCATCGCCCAGGCCCTGGCCAACCTGCTCGACAACGCCATCAAATATACCCCGTCGGGTGGGGCGATCATGCTGCGGGCGCGTCGGCGCTCGTCCGGCGAGCTGGAGTTCTCGATCACCGACACCGGTCCGGGTGTGCCCGATGAGGACCGGGCCCGGGTGGTGCAGCGCTTCGTGCGGCTGGAAAACAGCCGCAGCGAGCCGGGTGCAGGCCTGGGCCTGTCCCTGGTCCAGGCCGTGGCTGCCTCGCATGGTGGCCGGCTGGAACTGGCCGAAGGTCCCGGGGAATACAACGGCATGGGTCCGGGTCTGCGGGTCGCCCTGGTGCTGCCAAGGGTGGAATAGAGGGCGTCCGCCCCGGCGGTTCCGGCAAGGCTTCTTCTTGTCGCGCGATGCGGCCCGGGCCACGGTGGTGCCATGACTCGCCTGCTCGAACGTCTCGCCCCGTGTGGTCCCATCGTCGATCCGAAGGCGGCCGAGCGCGCCCATGAGGCGGTCCTCAAGCGGGTCGGCGAGGCGTCGGATCTGGTTGAAGCCGCCTGGCCGGCCCTGGCCCCGGTGTTTGCCGCCTCGCCCTATCTGACCGGCCTGGCCCGCCGCGACGCCCGCCGTCTGCCGACGATTCTGACGTCCGAGCCCGGCCAGCGCCTGGACGACATCCTCACCCGGGCCAGGGCGGTCGGCGAAGAGCCGGATTTCGAGACGGCGCGCAGGGTGCTGCGCGAGCTGAAGGCAGACCTGCATCTGCTGACCGCGCTCTGCGATCTCGGGGGCGTCTGGGATCTCGACGCGGTCACCGGGGCCCTGACCCGCTTTGCCGATGCAACCCTGGGGGCCGCCCTGGCCCAGGCCGTCCGGCTGGAGGTCGATCGCGGTGCCCTGACCCATCTGGGCGATACGGAGGCTGGTCCTGCGCCGGGCCTGTTCTGCGTCGCCATGGGCAAGCACGGGGCCTTCGAGCTCAACTATTCCAGCGACATCGATTTCTCGATCTTCTACGCGCCCGAGAAGCTGCCGGTCGCGGAAGGCGTCGAGCCCCAGGGCGTGGCCGTGCGGATCGCCAACCATCTGGGCCGGATCCTGCAGGAGCGCACGGCCGACGGCTATGTGTTCCGCATCGACCTGCGCCTGCGCCCCGATCCGTCCTCGACCCCGCCCGCCATGCCGCTTGATGCGGCCATGGATTACTATGAAAGCGTCGGCCAGAACTGGGAGCGGGCGGCGCACATCAAGGCCCGCATCGCGGCCGGCGACCGCCGCGAGGGCGAGGCCTTTCTGGCGGCCCTGCAGCCTTTTATCTGGCGGCGGAACCTCGATTTCGCGGCCATCGCCGACATTCACTCGATCAAGCGGCAGATCCATACCTACAAGGTCGATGACCGCCTGACCGCCAAGGGGGCAGATCTCAAGCTGGGGCGCGGCGGGATCCGCGAGATCGAGTTCTTCGTCCAGACCCAGCAGCTGATCCTGGGCGGTCGGCAGCCGGACCTGCGCAGTCCTCGCACGCTGGACGCCCTTAGGGCCCTGGCAGGCGCCGGCCATGTGACGGTCGAGGATGCGGACTGGCTGACCACGGCCTATCAGGATCTGAGGGCCCTGGAACATCGCGCCCAGATGATCGCCGACGACCAGACTCACAAGCTGCCGGAGTCTGACGCCGACCGAAAGAAGGTCGCGGCGCTCTGGAACCACGACGCCCTGCGCAGCTTCGACGCGGCGGTCGGCCGGATCCTGAAGGGGGTCAACCAGCGTTATGGCCGGCTGTTCGCGGGCGAGGAGGAACTGTCCTCACGGTTCGGCAGCCTGGTCTTCACCGGCGTCGAGGACGATCCCGAGACCCTGGCCACCCTCAAGCGCATGGGCTTTTCCAGCCCGGAGCGCGTCGCGGCCACGATCCGCAGCTGGCACCATGGCCGGATCGCCGCCACGCGGACCGAACGCGGCCGCGAGCTCTTTACCCGCCTGGCCCCCCGTCTGCTGGACGCCGCCAATGCCTCCGGCGCGCCCGACACGGCCTTCAACCGCTTTGCCGACTTCTTCGCCAGCCTGAGTTCCGGGGTTCAGATCCAGTCGCTGTTTCTGGCCCAGCCACGCCTGTTCGAGCTGATCGTCGAGGTCATGGCTTTCGCCCCGCGGCTGGCCGCCACCCTGGCGCGGCGACCGACCGCCCTGGATGCCCTGCTGGACCCAGCCTTTTTCGGTCCGATGACCGTGCCGGAAAGCCCGCCCTGGGATCCCGGCGATTTCGAGGGGGCGATGGATTCCGCCCGCCGGCTGTTTCGCGACCAGAGCTTCCGGATCGGCGTGCGGGTGATGAGCGGCACGGCCGGGGCGCGCGATGCGGGCGCGGCCTTTGCCGGTCTGGGCGACCTGATCGTCCGGGGTCTGGCGCCGGCCGCCCTGGCCGAAACGGTCCGTCTGGGCGGTGAATTCCCTGGCGAGGTTGCGGTGGTGGCCCTGGGCAAGGCCGGCTCGCGCGAGATGACCGCCAAGTCCGACCTGGATCTGATGACCCTCTATGCGGCCGACGACCCGACCGCCCAGTCGGCCATCAAGGGCTGGGGCGCCGAGAGCTTCTATGCCCGCTTCACCCAGCGCCTGACCTCCGCCCTGTCGGCCCCGACCGGGGAGGGGACCCTCTATGAGGTCGATCTCAAGCTGAGGCCCTCCGGGACCAAGGGACCGGTGGCGGTCAGTTTCGCCGCCTTCGAGGACTATTATGCCCGCGAGGCCGAGACCTGGGAGCTGCTGGCCCTGACCCGGGCCCGGGTGATGTGGGCCAGTTCGCCGGCCTTTCAGGTCCGGGCCGAAGCCGCCATCGAGGCCGCCCTGCGGCGTCCGCGCGACCCGGGCAAGACCGCCGTTGACGTGCTCGAGATGCGCGAACTGATGGAGCAGGAGCGTCCCGGCAAGGGGGTCTGGGATCTGAAACTGTCACCCGGCGGTCTGGTCGATATCGAGTTTGTCGCCCAGTATCTGCAGCTCAAGCATGCGGCGGCGGGAGGGCCCCTGGCCCAGAATACCGGCGAGGCCCTGGCCGCCCTGAAGACGGCCAACCTTGCCGACCCGGCCGGCCTGTCCAGTCTCGAGGCGGCCTGGCGGCTGGAACAGGACCTCTCGCAACTGATCAAGGTCGCCCTCGAGGACGGGGCCGATCCGGAGGCTGAGTCCCGGGCCTTCCGGGTCTTGCTGGCCCGTGCCGGTCATGTGCGGGAGTTCCGGTCCCTGAAGACCAAGCTGGCCCGGGCCAAGACCGAGGCGCGGGCGGCCTTTGAGGCCATTGTGCGCCGCGACGGAAACGCCGGGGTCTGACGTTCAAGAGGCATGGGACGGGCGCACAACGTCTTGGAGACGAAGTCTTATGTCGAAAGAAATTCTGATCGCCGCTGCTGCCGTGATGCTGCTCGCAGGCCCGGCCCTGGCGGCACCCAAGGGGCCGGCCTCGCTGGATGCCAATGCCGACGGCAAGGTCACGCTGTCCGAGTTTCAGGCCGGACGCGGCGACCAGATGATGGGCCGGCTCGATGCCGACAAGAACGGCAAGCTGTCGCGCGCGGAGTTTGCCGCCATGCGCAAGCCGGCGGCGGACGCCTCTGCCCCGGACGCTGACAAGCCCGGCAAGGGCGCAGACCGCCTGTGGTCGCGCGTCGACTCTGACAATGACGATGCCCTGACGCGCGGCGAACTGGACAGCTTTCTGGCCGGCCGCTTCAAGCGCATGGATGCCGACAATGACGGCACCCTGTCGACGGCGGAGTTGAAGCCCCGGGCCGGCAAGGCCAAGGTCGGGATCTGATTGATGTGGTCGCGCGCGGCGAGGTGAGATTTGGTGGCCGGGGGGAGCGATCCCGACGAGGCCCTGCTGACGGGGGTGGGCCGGGGCGACCCGGCCGCCGTTCGCCAGCTGCTGGACCGACGCCTGCCGCGCGTTCTCGCCCTGGCGCGGCGGATGCTGAACGACGCCGGCGAAGCCGAGGATGTGGCGCAGGAGACCTTCCTGCGGGCCTGGAAACAGGCGCGATCCTGGCGGCCGGGTGCCGCGAAGTTCGATACCTGGCTGCATCGTGTGGCGCTGAATCTCTGCTACGACCGCCTGCGCCGCCGCCGCGAGGTGGTGACCGCCGAGCCCCCGGAGCAGGTCGATACCGGTCCTGCCCCCGATGCAGGGTTGATCGGGGCCGATCTTTCACGCCAGGTCGAGGCGGCGCTGGCGGCCCTGCCGGCGCGTCAACGCGAGGCAATAGTTCTTTGCCATCATCAGGGCCTGGGCAATATCGAGGCTGCGGCCCTGATGTCGATCACCGTCGAGGCGCTGGAGGGGCTGCTCGGGCGGGGGCGGCGAGCGCTGCGCACGGCTCTGGCCGATCTCGCGGCCCCGAGAGCCTGAAGGAGATGGCGGCATGACCATGACCCTCGAACGTTTCAAGTCCCTGGCGGAAAGCTATGGCGGCGACCTGGCGCGCTGGCCGGAGTCCGAGCGCGAGGCGGCGCGCGCCCTGCTGATCTCGACGTCCGGAGCCCTGGAGCCGGTGCTGGTCGAGGCTGCCCAACTGGATCGTCTTCTTGACCTCGCGCCGGCCCAGGCCGCAGACGCGGCCCTTCTGGGACGCCTGATTGCGGCCGCGCCGCAACCCCTGCGGCTTGCCCGCCGCTGGCTGGCGGGTGCCGGCGCCGCTCTGGGCCTGGGCGCAGCGGCCCTGGCCGGCGTGGCGGTCGGCATTTCGATCGGCCAGGCTGATCGCCCGATCGTGCAGCAGGAAGAGACCCTGATTGCGGCCGATTTCACCGCCGACCTGTCAGACGCTCTCGAGGAGCCCGCAGCCCTATGATCGCCCAACGCCCCTTGCTGATCGGCCTGATCGTGTCGGCGGCGCTCAACCTCTTCCTGATCGGGGGCATAGCGGGGGCCCTGTGGATGCGTCCGTCTGCCCCCTCCGCCGTTCAGAAGGCCCCGGGCCCCATGCCGATGGAGCGCCCTGTCGGGACAGGAACCGCACCTGATCCGGCCCCGGTGCTTCAGGATCGGCCCCAGGCGGATCCTGCCATGTCGAGGCCGGTGGCGCGCCCCTCCGACCCGCCCGCCCGGCCGGCCCTCTGGACCGCCGGCAAGGATCTTTCCCCCGAGACCCGGCAGGCGCTGCGGCGCACCCTGAGGGACGCCAACCAGCGCAACCGGGCCCTGACGCGACAGGCCCAGGCCGAGCGCCAGGCGGCGATTCAGCTGTTCCGGTCCGGACCCTATGACCCAGCCGATGTCAGCAAGCGGCTGGGGGCAGCCCGGGCTCTGGATCTGGAGGCGCGGGGCAATGTCGAGAGCGCTGTGGCCCGCTTTGCCGCCACCCTTTCACCCGCCGAGCGGGCCACCCTCGCTGACGGCCTGGCCCGGGTCTATGCGCCGCGCCAGAAGGGGGCAAAGCCGCAAGAGGACTGAAAATCAGCTTTTGGCGTAACCAAAAGGCCGGGTGATGCGTATCTTGCTGGTGAACCTCCTTCGGAGCCTGCCATGCTGATCCGCAACGCCCCTGACCTGACTGAAAACGACGTCACGGATCACGGGCTCTATCTGAGGCGACGCGAGTTCATCGGCGGAGCGGCGGGCCTGGGCCTCGCCGGTCTGGCGAGCACCGCCGACGCCGCCCCTCTGCGCTTTTCCAAGGGATTTTCCACCACCGAGAAGCTGACGTCGCGGGAAGATGTCACGACTTACAATAACTTCTACGAGTTCGGGGTCGACAAGGCCGATCCGGCTGAGAACGCCGGCAAGCTGAAGACCCGCCCCTGGACCGTGCGGATCGATGGCGAATGCGAAGCCCCGCGCACGGTCGGAATCGACGACCTGATCAAGCAGAACAAGCTGGAGGAGCGCATCTATCGCATGCGCTGCGTCGAGGGCTGGTCGATGGTCATTCCCTGGGTCGGTTTTCCGCTCCGGGACCTGATCGCCTCGGTCAAGCCGACCTCCAAGGCCAGGTTTGTCGCGTTCGAAACCCTGATGCGGCCGTCCGAAATGCCCGGCCAGGCCTGGAACGTTCTGGAATGGCCCTATCGCGAGGGCCTGCGCATCGATGAGGCCACCCACCCCCTGACGCTGATGGCCGTGGGTCTCTATGGCGAGACCCTGCCCAACCAGAACGGCGCGCCCCTGAGGCTGGTCGTGCCGTGGAAATATGGCTTCAAGGGCATCAAGTCGATTGTCCGGATCAGCCTGACCGAAAAGCAGCCGCGCACGGCCTGGAACATCTCGGCACCCCGCGAGTACGGCTTCTATTCCAACGTCAATCCGGCCGTGGACCATCCCCGCTGGTCGCAGGCGACCGAGCGCCGCATCGGCGAATTCAAGCGCCGCGAGACCCTGCCGTTCAACGGCTATGGCCAGTATGTCGCCGACCTCTATCGCGGCATGGATCTGAAGGCGAACTACTGATGGTTCGCGACCAGGGGCTCGTCCCTGCAGCCCTGCCGGACCTTCGGATCGGGGCATCGGCATGAGCAAGCGGCGCCGGCCTTCGAAGCTGCAGGACAACCTTGTCTATGGCCTGGTCTGGCTGGCCTGTTTTGCGCCCCTGGCCTGGCTGGCCTGGAAGGGCTTTCAGGGCGACCTCGGGGCCAATCCGATCGAGAAGCTGATCCGGCAACTAGGCGTCTGGGGCCTGCGTCTGCTGCTGGTCGGGCTGGCCATTACGCCCCTGGCCCGGATCCTGAACTGGCCTCGCCTGGTGCGGTTCCGGCGCACGGTGGGCCTTTTCGCCTTCAGCTACATCCTGCTTCATCTGTTCAGCTATGTCGGGGTCGACCTGTTCTTCGACCTTGGCCAGCTGTGGAAGGACATCCTGAAGCGGCCCTTCATCACCCTGGGCATGGCCGCCTTCGTGCTGCTGATCCCCCTGGCCGTGACCTCGACGAACGGCTGGATCCTGCGACTGGGCCGGGCCACCTGGCAGAGGCTGCACTGGCTGGTCTATCTGATCGTGCCGCTGGGCGTCGCCCACTACTATCTGCTGGTCAAGGCCGACCATCGCCCGCCGCTGGTCTATGCGGCGGTGTTCACGGTGCTGATGGCCTGGCGGGTCTGGGATCGGGTCAAGAAATCCTCCCCCTGATGGGGGAGGATTTTCTACTTCGCCACACTCTTCGCATAGGCCTGGGCCTGTCCGATCAGGCGCAGCACATTGCCGCTCCAGATCGCCGCGATGTCGGCGTCCGTATAGCCCTCGGCGTTCAGCCGCGCCGTGATCTTGGGCAGGTCGGCCACGTCTTCCAGGCCCTCGACGCCGCCGCCGCCATCCCAGTCGGCCCCGACGCAGACGCCCTTGGGCCCGGTGATCTTCAGGACGTGCAGCATGCTGGCCATGAAGATCTCGAAATTGGCCCGGACCGGCGGATGGAGCTTGTCGACGGCGGCGATCTTGTCGGCCCAGGCCTTCACCTCTGCGGGTGACAGGGTGTCAAAGTCCGGCTGCTTGCCCAGCGCCTCGAGGGCCGCCTTGCGTTCTGGGCTGGTGGGGGTCGCGGCCAGATAGACCGAGTTGATGCAGATCGCGCCGCCGCTTTCGCCGATCTTGCGGATCAGGGCGTCATTGAGATTGCGCGGATGATCATAGATCGCCCGCGCCCCGCTGTGCGAGGCGACGACCGGGCTCTTCGACAGGGCGATCGACTGGCTGACCACCTCGTCGGAGGCGTGGCTGACATCGACCAGTATGCCCAGCCGGTTGGCTTCCGCCAGCCAGCGCAGGCCAAGGGGCGAATAGCCGTTCCAGATCTTGCCCCGGGGATCGGTTGAGCTGTCGGCGAACTGGTTGTTGCGGAAGTGAACCGGACCGGCCATCCGCACGCCGGCCTGGTAGAAGGTCTGCATCAGGGTGAGATCTTCACCCATGGGCCAGCTGTTCTCGATGCTCTGATAGACGAAGGACTTGCCGGCCTTGTTGATCCGGACCGCGTCGTCAGCGGTATAGGCCAGCTCGAACCGGTCGGAATGGGCGGCGACCATTTCCCGGATCTCGACAGCCCGCCGAAGCGCAAAGTCGCGGGCGAAGCGATAGCCTTCGGCCGTCAGCTCGCCCTGGCCCGTATAGATGACATAGAACCCGCCATCGAGGCCGCCCTCGGTCATGCGCGGCAGGTCCACCTGGGTGAAGTCGCTCGATACGGCGTGGCGGTCCAGCATGCTCCAGCCCGGCCGGGCGAAATGCTCCGGCGTATCCAGATGGGTGTCCAGGGTCAGGATCGATTGATGGAGGGCCATGTCGGCCCTGGAGACGCCCGGCTTGAGTGCCGGGGCCTTCGTTGGCGGAGCCTTGGGCGCTGCCGTGGCCGGACCGACGGCGGTGAGCAGGAGTGCCGAGCCCAGCAAGGCGGTCAGAAGGCGAGGGGACATGCGGGCTCCGGGGTCAGGCACTGGCGGTGGCTGCGACGGTCAGGGATGGGCTGGGGCGCGTCAAGGCGAAGTCGTCAACCGGCCCTCAGATCAGCCCCAGCGCCTTGAAGCTGGCCACGCCGTCCCGACCGACCACCAGATGGTCGTGGACATTGATCTTCAGCGCCCGACCGGCGTCGATGACCTGTTTTGTCATGTCGATATCCGGCCGCGAGGGGGTGGGATCGCCCGAGGGGTGGTTGTGCAGCAGGATGATGTTGCTGCTCGACAGCTCAAGCGCCCGCCGCATGACTTCACGGGGATAGACCGGCGCGTGGTCGACGGTGCCGCGGTTCAGCACCTCGTCGGCGATCAGCTGGTTCTTCTTGTCGAGGAACAGTACCCGGAACTGTTCGCGCGGCTCATTGGCCAGGGCGACGCGGACATAGCCCAGCAGGGCGCTCCAGGATGAGATCACCGGGCGCTTGACGATCTTGTCGCGACCGGCCCGCAGGGCGGCCTCGTGCAGCAGCTTGATGTCGAGGGCGGCGGTTTCGCCGATCCCCGGCACGGTCATCAGCTCCTCGATACTGGCGGCGATCACCGCGCCGAACGAGCCGAACCGGGCCAGCAGGGCCTTGGCCCTGGGCTTGACGTCGCCGCGCGCAAAGGTCCGGAAGAGATAGAGTTCGAGCAGTTCATAGTCGGGCAGGGCGACCAGGCCGCCGGCCCTGGCCCTGGCCCGCAGCCTTTCGCGATGGCCGGCATTCGGATCGCTGGTCGCGGCGCGCCCCGGCTTGCCAAGCCGCTCGACCTCGGGGTCCGGCGGCGAAGGGCTGAGCGAGGCGGCCTGAACCATGATCGCGCGCCCTAGGCCTGCCGGTTCAGGGCAGGCGCAACCCAGATCGGAAGGCAACACCACCCGATGAACCTGCGAAAATGCGCGAGTTTTTCAGCTTCGGTCATGGCGAAAGCTTCGCCAATTCCGCCTGGATTGTCTATCGGAATAATGCGCGCTATGCGCGATCAGCCGCCCAGGATTGCTGGCTGGAACAGGCCGGCCGGCGAGGCGGTGAAGGCCTCATAACCGTCCTCCGTCACGCCGATCGAGTGTTCGCACTGGGCCGACAGCGACTTGTCCCGGGTCACGGCGGTCCAGCCGTCGCCCAGCACCTTCACGGCCGGCTTGCCCAGATTCACCATCGGCTCAATGGTGAAGAACATGCCGGGCTTCAGCACCGCGCCCTGGCCGGGACGGCCGAAGTGCAGGATGTTGGGGGCGTCGTGGAACACGCGGCCCAGGCCATGGCCGCAGAAGTCGCGGACGACGCTGCAGCGCTGGGCCTCGACATAGGACTGGATGGCGTGACCGATGTCGCCCAGGGTCGCACCGGGCTTCACGGCGGCCAGGCCGCGGGCCATGCCTTCATAAGTGATTTCGATCAGCCGCCGCGCGCGGGGGCCGACCTCGCCGACGCCATACATGCGCGAGGTGTCGCCGTGCCAGCCGTCGACGATCACCGTGACGTCGATATTGACGATGTCGCCGTCACGCAGGGCCCAGTCGCCTGGAATGCCGTGGCAGACCACGTGATTGCGCGAGATGCAGACCGTCTTGGGATAGCCGCGATAGAACAGGCAGGCCGGGATAGCCTTGTGGTCGAGAATGAACTCGCGGGCCAGGGTGTCGAGATGGTCGGACGAGACACCCGGCACCACGTGCGGGATCAGCATGTCCAGGCACTCTGCCGCCAGCTTGCCGGCGCGGCGCATGCCTTCGAAATCTTCGGCCTTGTGAATCTTGATCGCACCCGTGCGGGTCTCGGCTTCGATCTCAAGGGCGTCGTCAAGGGTCATGGCGTACTCGGGCGGGGCAGGCGGCGTTAAACCGTATCTCGCCATCCTAGCATGAAACTTCAATGGCCGCCTCTGCCAGATCATCGCGCCGGCACGATGCCTTGACAAAGATGACGCGGGCGTCATTTTTGTTTCCGCGCTGGCGTTCAGACCGGCGGCAGCGGGAAGGCGAGCCAGCCATGCAGCAACTACTGACCGGCCTGTTCAGGGTCATGCCCCTGCTGTTCGGACTGGGTTTCCTGGCTCCCCTGCTGGCGCAGATCATCGAACGCTTCGGCTGGACGCTGCCCAATGGCTTCTCGCCGTTGGTACTGGGTCTGCTGGTCGGCGGGCTGTGGGGCGGTTTCGCCACCGTGAAGGGCCGCTGGATATGAGCGCGCCGACCCTCACCGACGCCGAGGTCGCAGGCCTCGACGAGCGGGCCCTGATCAGGCTCGAAAAGACCGTCGCCGAGGCCTATCTGGGCGGGGTGCCCTGGGGCTCGGTGACCTGGGCCCTGGTCAATACTGCGGTCTGGTTCTCGCTCTGGCCCCTGACCCTGTCAGGGCTTCTGCCGCTCTGGGCGGCCTTCCCGATCGCGACCGTCAGTATCGCCCTGAGCTATCTGCCCTCGCATGAGGCCCAGCACCGCATCATCGCCCGCGAGGGTCAGCCGCTGTTCTGGTTGAACGAGCTGGTCGGCCATATCTCGACCCTGTCTCTGGTGCTGCCCTATGACGTGGCCCGCCTGACCCACTACGAGCACCACAAGCACGCCAATCATCCGGACCTCGATCCGGACTACAGCACCCACGCCGACGGAACCCTGGACTTCCTGCGGAGGACCATCGCCAACCGCCAGCCGTCGGGGGCCGGCGACAAGGCCTATGGCGAGACGCTGATGCGTCTGGGCACCGACGAGGCCCGCCGCGCGATGATTATCGCCGCCGTCTATCGGCTAGGCCATTTTTCGATCCTGTTCGCCCTGGCCTGGAGCGGCCATGCGATTGAGGCGGCCCTGATCTGGTGGCTGCCGCGCCAGCTGGCGGCCACCTATATCCAGTACTTTCTGAGCTTCGCCCCGCACCACCCGGCCAAGGCGATCGGTCGCTATCGCGACACCCGGGCCTTCAGAAGTCCGCTGGGCAATATCCTGACCATGGGGATGCAGTTTCACATCATCCACCATCTCTATCCGCGCATCCCGCTGATGCGGACCCCGGCGGCCTATTGGGCGATGCGGCCTATCCTCAAGGCCCGGGGCTGTGACCTGGGCGCGCTTTAGGCCGGCGGTTCAGGACTTGATGCGGCGGGCCTCTCCCGGCGTGGCGGCGGGCTTGACCTCTTCCAGGAAGCGCGCCTCCAGCGTCGTCGGCCGGTCGCGGCGTACGCGGCAGACACCCTTGTAGCGGGATACCCGGCCCGAGGTCTTCTCGGTGACATCGGCGGTGAACTTGACGTCCCAGTCACCGGACTTGCCGACAGAGACAGGATCCATGTCGCTGGACGTGACATTGTTGATCGGCCCCAGCTTGAACTGCTCTTCCAGCTTGGTTGTGCAGGCCTTGAAGGCGAAGACGGCGCGCAGGGCGGTCATCATGCCGCCCTCCTTGCCGCCCTCGGAGGCGCCACAGCCCGACAGGGCCAGGACGGCGCACAGCGCCGTCAGGGTCGAGAATTTCATGTGCTGCACATCCCCCAAGCTCGCGGCGGGAGGTTAGTGAGGGCGGCCGCGAATGCAGCTTAATTCGCCGTCATGTCCGTTAAGGGAGCAGGGTCAGGCGGCGGGCAATGCGGACCGCCTGCGGGCTGAGATCGCAGCCATAGACCAGCACCTCGACACCGGCCTCCACTGCCTGGGCGAGGCCCCGCGCGAAGGCGGGGTCAAGGTCTTCACAGGCCTTGAAGCCCTCACAGTCGGCGCGCTGGACCACGAACAGGGCGACCGCCCGATGCCCTTCGGCGACCTGGGCGGCGAGATCGGCAAGATGCCGGGTCGACCGGGCCGCCTTGCAGTCCGGAAACTCGGCCAGGCCCGGGGTGCGTGACAGGTGCACGTTCTTGACCTCCAGCCAGCAGGGCGGCCGGGCGGGATCGGTCAGCAGGAAGTCGACGCGGCTGGCCTCGCGATACTTCACCTCCGGCTTGACGGTCGCATAGCCCGACAGCTCGGGAATGGAGTCGGCAGCCAGGGCCTCGGCGACCAGTCGGTTGGGCAGCAGGGTGTTGACGCCGACCAGGCTGGTCTCGGTCTCCACCAGTTGCAGGCTCCAGGCCAGCTTGCGCTTGGGATCGTCCGACCACGACACCCAGGCGCCTTGTCCGGGCAGGTTGACCCCCAGCATCGCACCGGGATTGGGGCAGTGGGCCGTGATGGCCCGCCCGTCATCCAGCACCAGATCGGCGAAGAAGCGCTTGTAGCGCTGGACGAGTCGGCCGCGAACGAGCGGTTGCGGGAGCAGCATGGCGGCCCTAAGTCGGGTGGGACAAAGATGATGCGATGTAGGGGAGCGCGACGATGACGGCCAGTACGGATCGGGTGACGGCGGCGGTGCTGATCATCGGCGACGAGATTCTCTCGGGGCGCACCCAGGACGTCAATCTCAGCGCCATCGCCCGCTATCTGGCCACCTACGGCGTCGACCTGGCCGAGGCGCGCGTCGTGCCGGACATCGAGCAGGAGATCGTCGACGCGGTCAACGCCCTGCGCGCCCGCTATGACTATGTCATCACCACGGGCGGCATCGGCCCGACCCATGATGACATCACCGCCGATTCCGTGGCCAAGGCCTTCGGGGTGACCGCTCCCGAACATCCCGAGATCATGGCCCTGCTGCGCGAGCGCTGGGGCGAGCCCAATGCCGCCCGCCGCCGTATGGCCCATGTGCCCGAGGGCGGCGTTCTGGTGAAGAACCCCGTCCAGGGACCGCCCGGCTTCCAGATCGAGAACGTCTTCGTCCTCGCCGGAGTGCCGGCGATCATGCGGGGCATGCTGGGCGATGTCGGCCCGCGCCTGCGCACCGGGGCGGTGGTGATCAGCCGGACCGTTCGCGTCACCGGCTCGGGCGAAGGCCTGATCGCCGCCCCGCTCGAGGCCGTGGCCAAGGCCCATCCGGACATGTCGCTGGGCAGCTATCCGTTCTTTTCGCCGCCGGACATCTATGGGGCCAATCTGGTCGTGCGCGGGCGCGATCCGGCCGAGGTCGATGCCGCAGTCGAGGAGCTGGTGGTAGCGCTGACGGAGGCCGGAGCGGCCCAGATCGAACGGATCGCGCCGGAGGCGTGACCCGGCACCGGGCTGGTAGGGACAGTGGGACTCGAACCCACACGGATTGCTCCAACGGATTTTAAGTCCGGCGCGTCTACCATTCCGCCATGTCCCCAGGTAGCCGGACGGCCTTACGCCAAGGGGTTTGCGCCGTCGAGAGCGCAGGCAGGCTCTGCCCTGCAAAAACGGGGCGTGACCGCAATGATCCTTGGCGATCCCATCCCAAAACCCTCGTGGGTCATGCTAGTCAGGCTGCATCCCTGGCCGCGCCGCAATACCTGGCGTCGCGTCTGTCCTGTTCCGGAGTCCCACCTTGCGCGGTCTATCCCTTCTGACGGCCCTTCTGGTTGCCGGTTGCGCCGCATCGGGGCCATCGGAACTGCCGCCCGCTGCCCAGATCGCCGGCGCTGACCCCGTGGTGCGGGGCAAGGTTCTGGTCGAGGCCAATTGCTCGGCCTGCCATGCCGTGGGGCCGGTCGGCGACAGTCCACTGCCGAAGGCACCGCCCTTTCGGGTGCTCGGCCAGCGTTATCCCGTGGCCAATCTGCAGGAAGCCTTTGCGGAAGGGATTTCGACAGGCCACCCCCAGATGCCGCAGGTTGTTCTGGAGGCGGAACAGGTCAAGGACCTGATCGCCTATCTGGAAAGCGTCCAGACCCCGGCCGGGACACGCTGATCGGCATTAGACGGACGGGTCTCACATGTTAGCGTCACGGTTCTGAATCAGGGACGGGGACGGAACATGCAGGTTGGACTCAAGGCACTGGCGGTCGCCGGATCGCTTCTGGCGGCGACAGCGGCCCAGGCGGCGCAGGTCGAGGCGCTCAGCGCCGCGCGGATGCTTGATGTGGCGTCGGGCAAATATGTTGAAAACCCGGTGGTCATCATCACCGATGGCCGGATCACGGCCGTCGGCAAAAAGGGCGAGATCGCCCTGCCGGCCGGGGCCAAGCTCATCGACCTGCCGGGCGCAACCCTGCTGCCGGGCCTGATCGACATGCACGTGCACCTCGATAGTCTGGCCGAGGTCGGGGGCTATAACAGCCTGCAATACAGCGATGCCTTCTGGAGCGTGATCCAGACCGCCAATGCCAAGGCCACGCTCGAGGCTGGCTTCACCACCGTGCGCAATGTCGGCTCTGACCGTTTCAACGATGTGGGCCTGCGCGAAGCCATCGATGGCGGTTATGTGCCAGGGCCCCGTGTGGTGACGGCCGGCTATGCCATCGGCGCGACCGGCGGACACTGCGACTCGACCTATTTCCCGCCCTCGATGGCGCAAAAGGGTCCCTATGTCGCCGATGGTGCGGAAGAGGGTCGCAAGCAGGTGCGGGCGGTACGCAAGTACGGTGCCCAGGTGATCAAGATCTGCGCCACCGGCGGTGTGTTCTCGCGCAATACCGAGCCTGGCCAGCAGCAACTGTCCCTGGCCGAGATGAGCGCCATCGTCGATGAAGCCCATATGTGGGGCCTCAAGGTCGCGGCCCACGCCCATGGCGCGGCCGGCATCAAGGACGCCATCCGCGCCGGCGTCGATACAATCGAGCATGTCAGCCTCGTCGACGACGAAGGCATCAAGCTGGCCGTCCAGAAGGGCGCCTGGTTCTCGATGGATATCTACAACACCGACTACACCCAGTCCGAAGGCAAGAAGAACGGCGTGCTGGAAGACAATCTGCGCAAGGACCGCGAAATCGGCGATGTGCAGCGCGAGAACTTCCGCAAGGCGATCAAGGCCGGGGTCAAGATGGTGCTGGGCACCGACGCCGGCATCTATCCGCACGGCCAGAACGCCAAGCAGTTCGCCGTCATGGTCCGCTACGGAGCCTCCCCGCTGCAGGCCATCCAGTCCGCCACGGTCAATGCCGCCCAGGCCCTGGGGCAGGAAAAGGATGTCGGTCAGGTCGCCGTCGGGCGCTATGCCGACATCATTGCCGTTTCGGGCGATCCGCTCGCCGACGTGACGACGCTGGAAAAGCCGGTTTTCGTCATGAAGGGCGGGGCGGTGGTGCGCCAACCCTGAGGGCTTCCGGCGTGAGCGCACGAAAAACGCTCACGCCGACCTTCCGGGGACGAATTTTCGTTTCCTTGCCGGCACTCACTGCCTAATCCTGCCGCCCTTCGTCACCGGTGCCCTGGCCAAATGCGGCGGGCGCGACGTCACCGAGAGGGGCCCTGCATGTTTGAGAACACTGTCCGCCGCCGCGCACTGACCCTGGCGGCTTCGGTCGCCCTGGTGGCCCTGTCAGCCGGGATGAGCCTGGCCGCCGGCGCTGAAGTCTATCAAACCCCGCCCGCGCCGATCGCCCAGATCCTCGATGCGCCCCAGACGCCGGGCGTCAGCCTGAGCCCCGAGCGCAAGACCATGGCCCTGCTGGGCCGGGAAAACCTGCCGTCCATCGCGGCGGTGTCCGAGCCCATCCTCCGCCTCGGCGGCTTCCGCATCAATCCGCGCAGCAACGGCCCGATCGAGGCCCGCACCAACTGGCTGAACAGCCTGAGCTTCCAGGACGTCGCCAGCGGCAAGACCCAGGTCGTCGCCCTGCCGGAAGGGGCCCGCTATACCGAGGCCCGCTGGTCGGCGGACGGATCCAAGCTGGCCTTTGTTCTCGACGGCAAACAGGGACTGGAGCTCTGGATTGCGGATCGCCGTTCGGCGACGGCCCGCAAGGTCGAAGGGTTTCTGCTGAATGCGGCCTTCGGGACCAGCTATTACTGGCTGCCCGACGGTCAGTCGCTTCTGGTCGCCGCTATTCCTGCTGGTCGCGGCCCCGCGCCGGTGGCGGATGACTCTCCCAAAGGTCCGATCGTTCAGGAGTCTGCCGGACGCACGGCGGCGATCCGCACCTTTCAGGACCTGCTGGCCTCCGAGCATGATGAGGCCCTGTTCGACCACTATTTCACCCGCCAACTGGTCCGGGTGAACCTGGCGGACGGCTCCCTGGCGCCCCTGGGTGCGCCTGGCCTCTATTCGGCGGTGACGCCCTCGCCGGACGGTCAGTTCATTCTGACCAACCGGCTGAAGCGCCCCTACAGCTATCTGGTTCCGGCCAGCCGCTTCCCGACCGAGATCAACGTGCTCGACGCCCAGGGAAAGCTGGTCAAGGCCCTGGCCGACCGTCCCCTGGCCGACAATCTGCCGGCGGCCTTCGATGCCGTCTCGGTGGGACCGCGGTCCGTGTCCTGGCGCGAGGACGCGCCGGCCACCCTGGTCTGGGCCGAGGCCCAGGATGGCGGTGATCCGCGCAAGAAGGTGGCGATCCATGACCGGGTCCTGAGCCTGGCAGCACCGTTCACGGCGGCCCCGACTACCGTTGTGGATCTTGACCAGCGCTATGCCGGCATCGACTGGGGCCGCGCCGACTTCGCCATCCTGGCCAGCCGCTGGTGGGAGACGCGCAAGGAAAAGCGCTTCGCCATTGACCCGTCCAAGCCGGGTTCGAGCCGTCTGATCCTCGAGCGCAACTACCAGGACCGCTACAACGATCCCGGCGCGCCGGTCACCCGCACCAATGCCAAGGGCGAGGAAGTTCTCCACTTCACGCCGGACGGCAAGGGCCTGTTCGTTGCCGGGGCCGGGGCGAGCGCCAAGGGCGAGTTCCCGTTCATCGGCGTAATGGATATCGCGACCGGCAAGACCAGCCGGCAGTGGCAGTCCGCAGCCCCCTATTACGAAGTGCCGGTCGCCTTGGCTGACGAGGCCGGCAAGACCGTGATCACCCGTCGCGAAAGCAAGGACGAGCCGCCGAACTATGTCCTTCGGTCCGTCAAGGGCGGCAAGGCCGTGCCCCTGACCAAGTTTGCCGACCGCGCGCCGCAGTTCGCCGGGGTCAGCAAGCAGACCATCACCTATAGCCGCGCCGACGGGGTGAAGCTGTCGGGAACCCTCTATCTGCCGGCCGGCTACGACAAGGCCAAGGACGGGCCGCTGCCCTTGCTGATGTGGGCCTATCCGGAAGAGTTCACCGACGCCTCGGTGGCCGGCCAGACCGTGGATGCCGGCAACCGTTTCGTTCGCCCCGGCGGGACCAGCCACCTCTTCCTGCTGACCCAGGGCTATGCCGTCCTGGACGGGCCTTCCATGCCGATCATTGGCGTGAATGGGGCAGAGCCGAACGACACCTATGTCGAGCAGCTCACCGCCAGCGCCAAGTCTGCCGTCGATGCGGTGGTGGCCCTGGGTGTGGCCGACAAGGACCGGATTGCCGTCGGCGGGCACAGCTATGGTGCCTTCATGACCGCCAATCTGCTGGCCCACACCAATCTGTTCCGGGCCGGTATCGCCCGTTCGGGGGCCTATAATCGCACCCTGACGCCGTTCGGCTTCCAGGCCGAGCAGCGCACCTACTGGGAGGCGACGGACACCTATACGAAGATGAGCCCCTTCACCTACGCGACCAAGGTCAATGAGCCTATCCTGCTGATCCACGGTCAGGCCGATGACAACAGCGGCACCTTCCCGGTGCAGAGCGAGCGGTTCTATGCGGCCCTGAAGGGGGCCGGCGCCACGGTGCGTTATGTCGTCCTGCCCAATGAGGCGCATGGCTACCGCGCCCGGGAATCGACCATGCACACGCTCTGGGAAATGACCCGCTGGCTGGACCAGTATGTGAAGACCGCACCGCCGCGCGCCGCCGGCAAGTAGGGACTGTCCAGACGTGATCGCCTTTGAGGCCGTTTCCAAGACCTATGCCGCCCAGGGACCGGCCAAGACGGGCGGTCACGCCGCTCTTACGGGGGTCACGCTGTCGGTGAAGGCCGGTGAGGTGTTCGGCGTGATCGGGGCCTCCGGCGCCGGCAAGTCGACCCTGATCCGGCTGATCAATGGTCTGGAACTCCCCAGCGGGGGGCGGGTTGTGGTGGATGGTGACGACGTCGCCGCGCTCGGGGTCGAGGGGCTTCGCAGCCTGCGCCGCCGGGTCGGCATGATCTTCCAGCACTTCAACCTGCTGTCGGGCCGGACCGTGGCGCAGAACGTCGCCTTTCCCCTGAAACTGGCTGGCCGTCCGGCCGACGAGGTCAAGGCGCGGACGGCCGAGCTGCTGGCCCGGGTCGGTCTTTCCGACCAGGCCCAGAAGTATCCGGCCCAGCTGTCGGGCGGCCAGAAGCAAAGGGTCGGGATCGCCCGGGCCCTGGCCACGGGACCCAAGATCCTGCTCTGCGACGAGGCGACCAGTGCGCTCGACCCCGAAACGACCGAGCAGATCCTGGACCTGATCTCGGGCCTCAATCGCGAGCTGGGCCTGACCATCGTTCTGATCACCCACGAGATGGACGTGGTCCGCCGCGTCTGCGACCGGGTGGCGGTGCTGGAGGCCGGGCAGGTGGTCGAGACCGGACCGGTCGAGGATGTCTTCCTGCAACCGGTCAGCGCCACGGCCCGGCGCTTCGTCCGGGAAGCCGACGGCGAGCCGGCCGCAGGGGCCATGCTGGCGGGCCGGGTGGTGCGCCTGACCTTCCGGGGCGAAGCGACCTACAGGCCCGTGCTGGGCGAGGTGGCCCGGGCCACGGGGGTCGATTATTCAATCCTCGGCGGGCGGATCCACCGTCTGCGGGAAACGCCCTATGGCCAGTTGACCCTGACCCTGACCGGCGGTGACGTCGAGGCCGCCATCGCCCGCTTCCAAGCCGCAGGCGTACGGGTTGATCCTGTTT
The DNA here is from genome assembly GCF_001414055.1 of Caulobacter henricii. Taxonomy (GTDB): domain Bacteria; phylum Pseudomonadota; class Alphaproteobacteria; order Caulobacterales; family Caulobacteraceae; genus Caulobacter; species Caulobacter henricii. Next base: position 884,785 of record NZ_CP013002.1, read on the forward strand.
TGGGTCAGGAGGCCGACCAATGACCGCGTCGAACATTGACTGGTCCGAGATCGGCCAGGCGACCTTCGATACCCTGACCATGCTGGGGGGCTCGATGCTGCTCACCGTGCTGTTGGGCCTGCCCCTGGGGGTGATCCTGTTCCTGACTGGCAAGGGACAGATGCTGGAGAACCGCCTAGCCAACAGCCTGCTGTCCCTGATGGTCAATATCCTGCGGTCCGTGCCGTTCGTGATCCTGCTGATCGTGATGATCCCGCTGACCGTGCTTCTGGTCGGCACCTCCCTGGGGGTCCAGGGCGCGATCCCGCCCCTGGTGGCCGGGGCGGCACCGTTTTTCGCCCGTCTGGTCGAGACCGCCCTGCGTGAGGTCGACAAGGGGGTGATCGAGGCCAGCTTCGCCATGGGAGCCAAGCGCCGGCAGGTGGTGCTGGGGGCCTTGCTCCCGGAGGCCATGCCCGGGATCATCGCCGCAGCGACGGTCACCGCCATCGCCCTGGTGTCCTACACCGCCATGGCCGGCGTGGTCGGGGCCGGGGGGCTGGGCGACCTGGCCATCCGCTTTGGCTACCAGCGCTTCCAGACCGATGTGATGGTGGTGACGGTCGTGTTGCTGCTGGTGCTGGTCCAGTGTCTGCAAATGGTCGGCGACACGGTGGTGCGACGGGTGTCACATCGCTAGAAGGCGGGCATGACCGAAGAAGCGAAGATCTTCACCGCCCCGCCGCGCGAGCACTGGGATCCTGACCTTGCCCACTCTCTGATCGGCAAGACCCTGATGCTGGGCCTGACCTTTCTCGATGACGAGGGAGAGGTCCTTGAGCGACAGCAGTTCTTCGGGGTGGTGATCGAGGCCAATGACCAGACGGGCATAGCCCTGGACCTGCTGGGTGAGCAGGATGGTGACATCTACACCCTGCCGCCCCAGACCTCCGCGATCATCCCGACTCCGCAGGGCGTGACCACCCTGTCCGGCGAGACCCCGGACTTTGTCGTCAACTGGTTCATTCACGGCGCGCCGGATGACGCCGAGTCCGAATCCGAGCCCGAAGCCTAGGCCTGGTCGAACGGAAAGGGCAGCCGTCCGGCCTTGAACAGGATCTCGGGGTTTTCGTCATAGTCGCCCAGCTCGACATCGGCTGAGGCGGCAAAGGCGACGACACCCTCCCGGAGCGGGGCCAGGCGCTCGGCCTTCCGCAGCGCCTCGGCGGCGTCCTTGCAGCCGATCTGTTGCTCGGCCTTCAGGCCCTTGCCGCGCCCGGCGACATAGGCTTGCACGATATAGACGGTTTCCTTGGCCATGCCCACTCAGGCGGCCTGTTCGGGAGCAGGGTCAAGCTATCCCTCTGGTCTGATCAGGAAATCTGATTTCGCTGCATCGCGGAAACCGGGCAGAACCCCACTTGGTCTATCGCCTTCTGGAGCCGTTCATGGTCGCTCGCCGCGCACTCGTCGCCCTCAGCCTCGCCGCCCTGGCCTTGTCCGCCTGTGGTCAGAAGCCCGACGCTTCGTCGAGCGCCAGCGACACCCTGACTGTCGCGGCCACGGCCATTCCGCATGCCGAGGTGCTGGAGTTCATCAAGCCCAAGCTCGCCGAGCAGGGCCTGAAGATCGACATCAAGGTCTTCAACGACTACGTCCAGCCCAATACCCAGGTGGCCGAGAAGCGCATCGACGTCAGCTATTTCCAGACGCTTCCGTACCTGGAGACGTTCAACAAGGACCGGGGCACCAATCTGATCGCGATCAAGGGCGTGCATATCGAGCCGATCGGGGCCTATTCGGCCCGGTTCAAGTCGATCGCAGACCTGCCCCAGGGCGCGACCGTGGCCCTCCCCAACGATGCCAGCACCGAGGGCCGGGCCCTGCTGCTGCTGTCACGCAACAATGTCATCACCCTGAAGGATCCGGCCAATCCGCTCGCGAGCCTGAAGGATATCGCCGCCAATCCGAAGGGCCTGAAGTTCAAGGAACTGGAGGGCGCGACCCTGCCGCGGGTGCTGAACCAGGTGGATCTGGCGATCATCAACACCAACTATGCCCTCGACGCCAAGCTGAACCCGTCCAAGGACGCCCTGCTGATCGAGGACAGCAAGAGCCCCTATGTGAACTACCTGGTCGGCCGTCCGGACAACAAGGACGATCCCCGAGTTCAGAAGCTGGCGGCGGCCTTGACCACACCGGAGGTCGCTGCGTTCATGGCCCGCAAGTATGAGGGCGCGGTGGTCCCGGCGTTCTGATCGAAGACGAGCGCGAGCCTCGCCTGCCGCATACCCATTTTGGGCAGAAAATCCTTGCAACGCCAAGGGCCTGTGCCACCACTGCATCCTGGCTGAGCTGGGCGATTCTGCGAGCATTGGCCACGATCGGACGCAGAGCCGATGGGGACAGGCATGGGCGAGGTGATCTTCCGGAAAACGGCGAGACCTATACCGGGCGGTCTACTGGCGATGGCCAGCCGTCGTTGGGGACTGGCCGCCCTGATCACCAGCCTGCTCTGGCTCGCCCTGGTCGAACTGGTTCTGATCCTGCTGGATTGATCCGCCTGGCCCGCGCTGGCCCTGGTCTATCCTGACATTTCAGACTACCTATCAGGCTTCATGCTGAGGGAGGCTTGCCGTGTCCATACCCGCCCAGGACGCCCGGTCGCGGATGCTGGTGCTCGACGTCTGCTCGTCGTCGGGTCTGGAAGACTGGTCGCCGGACCTGCAGAAGGCCAAGGTCTATGAGCGGATCCTTCTGGACCTGATCCTGGGCGAGCTGGCCCCCGGTGCACGCCTGGACGAGCAGTCTCTGGCCGCGCGCTATGAGGCCGGACTGGCGGGCGTGCGCGATGCCCTGGGCCGGCTGGCCCTGGAGGGACTGGTAATCCGTCGCGCCCGTTCGGGAACCCTGGTCGCGCCGCTGGACCTGGTGGAACTGCGTCAGGGCTATGAAGCCCGGGCCCTGATCGAACCCCATTGCGCGGGGCTGGCGGCCCGCCATGCCTCAAAGGCCGAGGCCCAGGCGATCCTCGATGCCTTCGAGGGCGGAGAAGAGGCGGCACGCAACCGTGACCTGCCGCTGCTGGTGGCGATGGATCAGCGGTTCCATGCCGCTGTGGCCCGCGCCAGCCAGAACCTGTCCCTGGCCCGCATCCTGATCCCCTTGCAGCACAAGGCGGCGCGCTTCTGGGTGTTTTCGTTCAATGGCGCGACCGAAGCCGAGTTGCTGGCGGATATCGAACAGCATCGCGATGTCGCCCGGGTCATTGCCCGCAAGGACGTCGAAGGCGCGCGGGCGGCCATGATGCGGGTCCTGAACGTCACGCCCGAGGCCGTGCAGCGGCCCTCCGTAGACGCCTGATCCACCGCCTTGATCCAGAACAAATGATGCCCGGAAAGGTGAGGCGTTCCGGCAACAGGCGTTCAAAATTCAAACTGAAATGTTAGAAGGCATTTTGACCGACGTCGCGTAATTCCCAAAAGGTGCCGGTCGTCGCCTGGAACGTCCCTCCAGAACGGGACTGGAGCCGCCTGTCATGTCTTTCCGCCGCCTGTTGCTGTCGGTCACGGCCTTCACCCTGCTGGCAGGACCCGTCGCTCATGCCGAAGCCCAGGCGGACGCCCGGGGTGCAGACGCGGTCGACACGGTCCTGGTCCTGGCCCGCGATAAGGCTGGCCTGCTCGAGAAGCAGCCGTCCGACACGGTGTTCGGCATCGACAAGCCCCTGATCGAGACCCCGCGCTCGGCCAGCCTGGTCAGCGATCTGACCCTGGAGCGCTTCGGCGTCGAGACGCTGGATGGCCTGAGTGCCGTATCCCCGGGCACCCACACGGCCAGCTTCTATGGCGTTCCCGGATCGCTCAACATCCGTGGCACCCTGGCGGAGAACTATTTCCGCGGCTTCAAGCGGGTCGAGAACCGCGGCACCTATTCCACCCCGATCGGCGGCGCGGCCCGGATCGAGGTCCTGCGCGGACCGCCCACCCCGGTCTATGGCTCCGGCAAGGTTGGAGGCCTGGTCAATTTCATCCCCAAGTCGGCGCGGGATGAGGGGCGTTTTCTGGCCCAGGCCGAGGGTGAATTCACCGCCACCTTCGGCAGCTACAACAAGAAGCTCGTCACCGGCCAGTTCGGGGCACCGGTCAGCCTGGGTGCAGCCGAGGGCGGGGTCTATGTCTATGGCGAGGCCGAGGACAGCCACAGCTATTACCGGGGTCTCTATCCGCGCCGGCACCTGATCGAGGCCTCGGCCGATTTCGATCTGGGTCAGGGCTGGAGCACCGCCATTGGCGGCATGGGCTTCCAGTCGGACGGCGACGTCCAGACCCCGGGCTGGAACCGCCTGACCCAGGAGCTGGTGGACCGCCGGCTCTACATCACCGGCCGCGACACCAGCCTGAAGGACAGCGACGGCAACGGCCGCCTGACTCCCAACGAGGTCGGGTTCTATCCCTATGCCAGCGCGCTCTACATTCCCTATTACGGCTTCGGGAGCAGTGATCCCGTCCATACGCTCGATACGGGCGTCGGCAAGACCACGCTGAACCGCCGGACGGTCTATATCAGCCCCGCCGACTTCTCGAAGACCACGACCGGCACCCTGTACTTCGATCTGGCCAAGGATCTGGGCGCTGACCGGTCCCTGAAGCTGCAGCTGTTCCATGACCGTCAGGACAATGAGCGGTTCGTTTCCTACGGCTATCCGTCGGCCATCGACGCCAGGGTCAGCGAAGCGCGCCTGACCTTGGCCCTGCCGACGACGGTCGCCCGGATCAGCGGCCAGACCCTGGTCGGCGCTTCGCATCGCAGCTTTGAAGGCCGGCGTCGCGAAAGCTTCAACAGCGGTCTGATTGCCCTCGATCGCCGCGATCTCGCCTTCGGCGCCACGGCGACCGACACCATCGACAGTCCCTTCACGGACGAGCCGGGCGGCGTGGGTCTGCGCTGGGAGAACGACAACCGGTCCGAGTGGACACAGTCGGGTATCTTCTTCACCTCCGACCTTGAGGCCGGGCGCTGGAACCTGACGGTGGGCGGCCGCTATGACCGCTACGAGGTCGAGAGCCAGGATACAGGCTTCCTCAGCTATACGGTCACCGGACGGCAGTCTGCCGGGCGCAACAAGGCGACGTGGAACGCCAGCCTGACCTACAAGACCGCCCTGGGGCTGATGCCCTATGCCAGCTATGCCAAGGCTTCGGCGCTGGAGATGAGCCAGGCCGGTGATATCGCTCCATCCCTGGTGCGCGACGGATCCTGGCTTTCGAATTCCGACCTGGCCGAGGCCGGGGTGAAGTTCCAGCTGCTCGACGGAACCCTGGTCGGCTCCCTGGCGGCCTACCGCCAGAACCGCACCCAGTTGACCAACAGCTCGCCTCCGACCGTGCAGGGCACGCGCGCCAAGGGCGTCGAGCTTGAGCTCCGCTGGCTCGCGTCCGAACAGCTTAGCTTCACCCTCGCGGGCAACAGTCAGCGGACCACCATGAAGGGTCCAGATCGCTCGTTCCAGTATATCCCGGCCTATACCGCCGGGGTGCCTGGCCCCAGCGCCTATGGCGGGTCCTATGTGGTCTGGAGCTTTGCCAGCCTGCCGGGCCGGGGCGGCGACTATGCCTATACGCTGGTCCCCAAGTCCGTGCTCAGCCTCTATGGAGCCTATACCAGCAAGGGCTATGACTGGGGGCAGGCGGGAGCGACCCTCGGTGTCTCCCATGTCAGCCAGACGGCCGGAACGGTGCAGAATGCGGTGCGCTATCCCGCCTATTCCGTGGTCAACGGGTCGGCCTATTTGACGCGTGGCCCTTACACGGCCCAGTTCAATGTCGATAACCTGTTCGACACCTTCTATTTCACCCCGGATGCCGACACCTATGCCAATCTGGGCGCGCTGCCCGGCAAGGGCCGCGAATGGCGCGTGACCCTCAAGCGGACCTTCTGATCTTGGCCCTACCCGACCTGCGTCGCGTTTCGCTGCTGGCAGGCTTCAGCCTGCTGTTGTTCCTGATCACCGCCGCGACCTACGGGTCGCTGGGCGTGGTGCTGCCGGGAATGATCCGCGAGCTCGGGTGGAGCTTTGAGCAGGCCTTTCTCGGTTTTTCCGTCCTGGGCCTGTTCACGGGAGCCTCGTCCTGGCTGCCGGCGATCCTGATCCGCCGGATCGGCGTTCGGGCGACGCTGCTGCTGGGTTCGGCGATCCTCGGACTTGGCCTCCTGGGCTTTGCGGGCTCGGCGAGCATTGCCCGTTACTATGCCGGGGCAGCCCTGTGCGGCATCGGCTTTCAGATGGCAGCCCTGATCCCGGGCACCCATGTCCTGTCGGCCCTCTACCGCCGGCGGGCCCTGCCGTTCGGGATCTATTTCACCTTCGGCTCCCTGGGCGGCGTGGCGGGGCCCTGGATGGCACTGGCGGTCTTGAACGGCGCCGACAATGACTGGCGGCTCTACTGGCTGGTTCTGGCCGGCCTGGCTGTCGTGATCGGGGGACTCTGTGCGGCGCTGGTCGGCGGGTCGAAATGGCTGGCCGAGGCCGCTCATGACGTCGATGCCGAGGTCGAGGCTGAGGCGCGGGAAACCCTTGCCGGTGCCAGGGTCTATCGCACAGCCCACGAGTGGAGCGTGAAGGCTGCGCTGCGGACGCCGCAATTCTATGTCCTGGTCGCCGCCTATTTCACCCACCTGCTGGCCGGTGTGACGGTGGCCAGTGTCTCCGTCAGCCACATTGGAGAGGTCGGAGTCGCTGCCGGCCTGTCTGCGGCCGCCGCTGCGGCCATAGGGGCCAAGATGCTGAGTCTGGAGTCGCTGATGCAGACCGCGGCGCGGCTGGGTGGCGGCTTCATCGGTGACCGGATCGATCCCAAATGGCTGCTGGTCGGCGCGCAGGGCATGCTGGTGATCGGTTTGCTGGCCCTGGCCTCGGCCACCAGCACACCCCTGATGCTGCTCTATGCGATCGGCACCGGGGTCGGCTTTGGCCTGACCGTTCTGGCGGTCACGGTCCTGCTGCTGAACTATTATGGCCGCCGCAACAATCTGGAACTCTTCTCCCTGACCTGTCTGGTCGGGGCCGTGTCGGCGGCCGGCCCGTTCATTGCCGGGGCCATGCGCGATCGTCTGGGCGGCTTTGCCCCGACCTTTCAGCTCTTCGCCGCCGTGATCGCCGTGGTCTTTGTCGCCGCCCTGTTCATGCGTCCGCCCGCGGCACCGGAGGACGAATGTGGCGGCCCGGATGGGGCGGGGCGGGGGTGAAGATCGGCCGTTTGCCTCGGCGGACCTCGTGGTAGGACAGGACATGAACTGGCCTTCGCCCCACCATAAGGATTTTGGCGTCTTCCTGCCTGTAGCCAATGGCGGCTGGATCGTGTCGTCGACGACGCCGCCGCTTGACGGACTCTATCCGCAGAACCGCGCCGCCGCCGTTCTGGCCGACGAGATCGGGCTCGATTTCATCATGTCTATGGCCAAGTTCCGCGGTTTCGGCGGGGCGACAGATCACTGGGGCACGGTGCTGGAATCGGTGACCCTGATGGCCGGGCTGGCCGAGGCCACGCGCAAGGTCAGGATCTGGGCCACCCTGCACCCCCTGCTGCAGAACCCCGCCGTGGCAGCCAAGATGATTGCGACCCTCGACCACATCAGTGGAGGACGCGTCGGGCTCAACATCGTCGCCGGGGCCTATCGCGAGGAATTCGCCCAGATGAGCGCCTGGGACGAAAAGCTGGATCATGATGACCGCTATGCCCTGGCCGAGGAATGGACCCATGTGGTCAAGCGTCTCTGGCGCGAAGACCGGGTCAGCCATCATGGTCGCTTCTTCAATCTCGACGATTGCCAGTCGGACCCCAAGCCCCTGTCGCGGCCCAGACCAGACCTGATCTGCGCCGGCAGTTCCGCCCGTGGCTTTGCCTTCGCCGTAGCGGAGGCCGACGCCTGTTTCATCGGCGGAGCCAGTACTGCGGATCGCCGCGCGGCGAGCCGTCGGGCCAAGACCATGGCGGAGGGGCTGGGCAAGTCGATCCGCACCTATGCCATGTGCACGGTCGTCCATGCTGAAACCGACGCCGCGGCCCAGGCCCTGGTCCGGGTCTATGCCGATGGCCTGGATCTGGATGCGGTCAAGGCCATGCTGCGCAGCTGGGGTGCGCCGGCCGACAGGCTGGATGCGGCGGCCCATCAGCAAGGGGCGTTCATGACCGAGACCGTGGTCGGCTCACCGGCCACCTGTGGTGACAGGATCGCCAGCTTTGTCGAGGACTGCGAACTGGACGGGTTGATGCTGATCTTTCCGGACTATGTCGCGGGCCTGACGATGTTTGGCGCCGAGATCCTCCCGGGACTGAGGCAGCGTTTCTCATGACCTGGGTGCCGCTGGAACCAGGCTGGGTTGCGGCGGAGCGAACGGCGCTGCTGATCGTCGACATGCAGGTCGACTTTGCGGCGCCGGAAGGGGTCATTGGACGTCTGGGCGTCGATCTTTCCACCATCGGCCCGGCGCTCGCGGCCGCTGAGCGGCTGGTCGAGGCTGCGCGCGCGGCCAAGGTGCCCGTGATCTTTGTGGGCCTGTCGACGACGCCGGCCAGCGATTCTCCGGCGTGGCGCGAGCGGATGGCGCGCCGGGGCGGCAATCCCGACATCGAGAGTGACCTGTGCCGGGCCGGTCATGCGGGCTCCGACTTCTATGGTCCTCAGCCTGCCCCTGGCGAGCTGGTGATCGAGAAAACCCGGTACAGCGCTTTTCACGGCACCGGTCTTGGCCAGCGTTTGCGAAAGGCGGGTGTGGACACTCTGGTCCTGTGCGGCCTGACCACAGAGTGCTGCGTCGACTGTTCGGCGCGTGACGCCTTCCATCAGGACTTTCACGTTTTTGTGCCGACTGATGCCTGTGCGGCCTATGAACCCGATATCCATGAGGCGGCGCTCAAGGTCATGGGCCTGAACTTTGCGATCCTGACGGACGCGGACGCCGTCATTGCCAGCTGGTCCGGCGTGGCCTGATCCACGAAAAAGCCGCCCCGGTTGCCCGGGGCGGCCCATTCCATCGTCAGAGACTTTGGAAAAATCTTAGAACGCAGCCTTGAGGCTGAACGCCACGCGCTCGTCGAAGATCGAGCCGAGCGAGTTCACGCCGGTGTCCGAGTAACGGATGTCAGCGGTCAGGTTCGGGGTGATGGCGTAGGCGAGGCCAACATTCCAGGTGGCGTAGTCGGTGCCGAACTCGATTTCCTGCTGGCCGAGGGCGCCCGTGAGGGTCAGCTTTTCGGCCAGGGGTAGCGAGGCGTTGACTTCATAATAGAAGGCCTTGCCGGCTTCGAGCGGGAATTCCGGCGAATAGAACACGGTAACGCCGACGGTTGCCGGACCGAGCGGACGCGAGGCGGCAGCCTTCAGTTCGAGATAGCTGAACTGGCCGGGGGTGGCACCCTTGTCGTCGACATAGCCGTAATAGACCAGACCGAAGTCCAGGGCGGTGTCGCCCACGGTCGGCTTCACGCCGGCATAGATGTCGATTTCAGCGGTCGGATCGTCAGTGCCGAAGTCAACGTTCGAGGCCCAGACGCCAGCATAGCCGATGCCGTAGGTGGCATCGACGCCACCGAAGATTTGCGGATCTTCCTGGGTGTTGCTCACGCCGCGGAACACGTAGTCGCTGGCGACGCCAACATTGTAGGAAAGCTTCAGGGTGTCTTGCGCCATGGCGGCGCCGCTCAGGGCAACGGTGGCGGCGGCCGAGGCCAGCGCGATCTTAAAGATGTTCATTGGTCTATCCCCTTCTCTGTGTCGTCTCCCCGGAGCTCGCCCCGAGTGCGACGGCGCCTGCAAGCGCACTATGTCGACGACCAATTAGTCGCTGACTTGCCCGTTGTTGCAATCACAGTGCGCAAAGCGCCAGCACGAACGGCCCGGTTCGCCTAAAGTTTGAACCAAGTGTGACGAATTTGCTGCAGAATGAACGGTCTGGGCCACAGTGAAGGGTTAAGGCTTGATTGACCTTTACCCGTGGCTTCGGCGCCGCGCCCGGACACTAGCGCATGGAGAGACTCGCGCCGCCAAGATGCAGGCCGGCGTCCACCAGCAGGGTTTCGCCGGTGACGTGCCGCGAGGCGGGGGCGGCCAGGAAGACGGCGGCCCCGGCCACATCCTCTGCGGTTGAGGCCACCTTGAGCGGCGTAGCGGCTGCGGCACCCGATCTCAGACGGTCCACCCGGTCGGCGTCCATGGCCTTGCCAAACCAGGGCGTGTCAATGAAGCCGGGGCAGATGGCGTTGACGCGGATGCGGGGCGCGAGGGCCCGCGCCAGGGACAGGGTCATGGTCGTCATCGCCCCCTTGGAGGCGGCATAGGGCACGGATGAGCCGTTTCCGACCACGCCCGCGATCGACGACGTGTTGACCACGGCACCCGGCTGCGGCGCGGCTTCAAGCAGGGAGCGTGCCGCGCGGACCATCTGGAAGGCCCCCACGACATTGACGCTGTAGAGCCGCAGGAAGTCCTCGGCATCGACGGCATCCAGGTCGGCATGGTTCGGCGCGAACTTGGTCACGCCGGCATTGTTGAACAGCGCATCGATCCGGCCGGTCGAATCGGCAGCCTGGGCGATCCGGCGGCAGTCGGCGTCCTGGGCCACATCGCCCTGGACCAGGACCGCCCGAGAGCCTTCAGCCTCGATCAGGCGCGCGGTGGCCTCGGCATCCTCGGCATTGTTGGCGAAATTGACCACGACCAGGCCGGCCCCGCGTCGGGCGGTTTCCACGGCTATGGCCCGGCCAAGCCCGGTAGAGGCCCCGGTGACCACCACTGTGAAACCGTCGAAGTCCCGTCCCGTCATGGTGCCTCTCCCGTGTTCGAACATCTGTTTGGCAATGTGTAGCGACAGGAGGCCGACTTGTCTCCGGGGACGGACGGGCCTAAATCGCGGCCATGACAGACCTCAACGTCACCCAGCTCGGCCAGATGGTCGATGCACCGGTCAGCCCCGATGCCGCCATCCTCGAGCGCGTGCCCAATCCGCAATCCGACGTGCTCTATCTGGCGCGCTTCGTGGCACCGGAGTTCACCTCGCTGTGTCCGGTGACCAGCCAGCCGGATTTCGCCCACCTGGTCATCGACTATGCCCCGGGTGACTGGCTGATCGAGAGCAAGTCCCTGAAGCTCTACCTGACCAGCTTCCGCAACCACGGCTCTTTCCACGAGGACTGCACGGTCAAGGTCGCTCGCAAGATCGTCGAGATCGCCGAGCCGCGCTGGTTGCGCATCGGTGGCTACTGGTATCCGCGTGGCGGCATTCCGATCGACGTGTTCTGGCAGACGGGCCCGGCCCCGGAGGGGCTGTGGGTGCCCGACCAAGGCGTGGCCCCCTATCGCGGTCGGGGCTAGGAGGCGGGGCCAACCCTTCAGTCCGGGTGCCATTCCGTCGTGATCGCCGCCACATCCGGCCTTGGCCGTTCCTGGGGCGCTTCGGTGGACGTGCCCAGATAGACAAAGCCCGCCACCTTCTCGTCAGGTGCTATGCCGAGCATAGCCAGGGCGCGGGTATCATAGCTGTACCAGTCGGTGATCCAGTTGGCGCCCCAACCCAGGGCAGCCGCGCCGAGCAGCATCTGATGGCAGACGGCGGAGGCACTCTGACGCTGCTCCCATTCCGGAATCTCGCCGGGGATGTGGCGTGAGATCACCGCCACGCAGACCGGCGGACGGGTCAGCTTGCGCAGGGCGGCCGTCGCCTTGACCGGATTGGCCTGACTGGCGGCGAGGGGGGTAATCCGTTCAGCGAAGACGTCCTTGGCCGCGCCGCGCAGGATCAGGAACCGCCATGGCGCGAGCTTGCCGTGGTCGGGCACCCGCGCGGCCAGCCGCAGCAGGTCCTGAAGCTGGTTCTCGTTCGGGCCCGGGGCGGTCAGGGTCATGGCCGAGGCCGACCGGCGACGGGCCAGGAAGGCCACAACCTCGGGCGAGGCCTCGATCGGCAGGGCATCGCCAAAGGCCGGAGCGGCGGGAACGGAACCGGTCAAGACGATCTCCTCAAACCGTTGTACTGGACCATAACTATGGCCGAGCCCCGGTCGCCACAAGCCGCGAGCCCCGATGAGCGACAGTTCTGATCACGCCCGACCCGCCTGGCTCAAGCCCCATGGCAAACCCTGGGGCGTCACCAGCCAGAAGGTCGTCTACGACAATCCCTGGATCAATGTGACGGAGTACCAGGCCGTAGCGCCCACAGGCCGGGCGGCGCTCTATGGCAAGGTCAGTTTCAAGAACCAGGCGATCGGTATTGTGCCCCTGCACGAGGACGGCACCGTCACCCTGGTGGGCCAGAACCGCTTCGCCCTGGCCAATTACAGCTGGGAACTGCCCGAAGGCGGCGCGCCCCTGGGTGAGGAACCGCTCGACGGCGCCAAGCGCGAACTGGCCGAGGAGGTCGGGCTGCAGGCGGCTGACTGGCGCCAGATCCTGAAACTGGAACTGACCAACTCGGTGACCGACGAGATCGGCATCGGCTTTCTGGCCATGGACCTTTCGCCGGCCGACACCGACCCGGACGAGACCGAGGACCTGGCGGTCGCCCGCGTGCCGTTCTCCGAGGCGCTCGATGCGGCGGTCGCCGGCTACATGCCCGACTCCCTCACCGTGGCGCTCCTGCTTCGGGTGCACCATATGGCGGTCAGGGGTGAGCTGCCGCGCGATCTCGCCCGACTTGTGCTAGGCTGACCAGGCCGGGTGAGAGGGCTTGCCGTCCCGCAAAATGGCTAGTGCGTTTTTAAAAAGAATGTTCTAGTTCCGGCAAGCAATGGGAGAGCCCCGATGGCCAAGCGCCTTGAAGTCGTCACCGAGCAGTCGACGCCCCCCGTCTGGGCGGCGCTGCGCAACCAGGCCGAACATGCCGCCAAGGCCGAGCCGGCCCTGGCGTCACTGCTGAATGCGGTGATCCTCAGCCACGACAATCTGGCCGATGCCCTGACCTTCCAGTTGGCCCGCAAGCTGGGCGACCAGGAGATGAGGGCCATGACGGCGCGCGAGTTCGCTGCGGAAGCCTTCCACTCGGACCCGGCCCTGGTGATCGCGGCCGAAGCCGACCTGATGGCCGTGTTCGAGCGCGATCCGGCCTGCAAGGGCTATGTCCAGCCCTTCCTGTTCTTCAAGGGCTTCCTGGCCCTGCAGACCCACCGCGTGTCTCACTGGCTGTGGAGCCAGGGCCGCGAGACCCTGGCCTTCTATCTGCAGAGCCGGTCCAGTGAGGTCTTTCAGGTCGATATCAATCCGGCCGCCCGGATCGGCCAGGGGGTCTTTATCGACCATGGCACCGGCATCGTCATTGGCGAGACGGCGGTGGTCGGCGACGACGTTTCGATGCTGCACGGCGTGACCCTGGGCGGCACCGGTGCCGATCGTGGCGACCGTCACCCCAAGATCGGCCGCGGCGTACTGCTGGGGGCCGGCGCCAAGGTCCTGGGCAATATCAGCGTCGGCGACTTTGCCAAGGTGGCCTCGGGCTCGGTCGTGCTCAAGCCGGTTCCCCCGCACTGCACTGCTGCCGGGGTTCCGGCCCGCATCGTCAACTGCCCGACCTGCGAGGAGCCGGCCAAGTCGATGGACCAGACCCTGTCCGAGGCCGTTTACGACTACGTGATCTGAGTGCGCACGATCGTCTGGAAAGGCCTGTGGCTCGCCGCCCTGCTGTCCGTCGGCAGTCTTGCTCCGGTCCAGGCGGAAGAGGCCCGAACCGACGGTTACACCGTGGTGAAGACTTATCCGCATGACCCGCGGGCCTTCACCCAGGGCCTGCTGTGGCGTGACGGCTTTCTCTACGAAAGCACCGGTCTGCATGGTCGGTCCTCGGTCCGAAAGGTGACGCTGGAGACCGGCGTGCCCGAGCAGGAGCGTCTGATCGACAGCCGCCATTTCGGCGAGGGCCTGGTCGACTGGAAGGACCGGCTGATCAACCTGACCTGGCAGGACCAGATGGGGTTCATCTTCGATATCAACAGCTTCGAGCGGGTCGGCGAGTTTTCCTATCCGGGCGAGGGCTGGGGCCTGACCCGAGACCAGACGCGGATCATCATGAGCGACGGCACCTCGGCCCTGCGGTTTCTGGATCCCGAGACGCTGAAAGAGACCGGCCGCATCCAGGTCACCGACGACGGCAAGCCTGTGGATAACCTGAACGAGCTGGAATGGGTGAAGGGAGAGGTGCTGGCCAATATCTGGCAGACCGACCGCATCGCCCGCATTGACCCGGCGACCGGCAAGGTGAAGGGCTGGATCGACCTGACCGGACTACTCAGCGTCGCTGACCAGGCCGGAGGCCACGTCGATGTGCTGAACGGCATTGCCTATGACGCAGCGACCGACCGACTGTTCGTGACGGGAAAGCTCTGGCCCAAGCTGTTCGAGATCCGGTTGCGGCCGAACACGAACTAGGCCCCTTAGGCCGCCGTTCCGCCGGGAACTGACGCAAGCAGCTTGCGACTCCGGCGCGGAACGCTAGGTTCGCGTCGATACGCGCCACGGCGCCCAACGAGAAAACAGGAGCTCCCCGTGGACGCTGCATCCATCGAAAAGATTGAAAAGCACCTGAAGCGCACCTTCGGTAACCCGCACATCGCCGTGAAGGCGCGTCCGAAGCAGAAGGATTCCGCCGAGGTCGAAGTGGCTGGCGAGTTCATCGGCGTTGTCTTCCAGGACGAGGACGAGGACGGCTCGTTCATGTTCGAAATGGCGATCCTGGCCGAAGACCTCGACTAAGCCATCAGGTGTCGCGCCCGGGTCCTGGCCCCGGCGCGACGCCAGACCATCATGAGCGTGCATCCTCTCGACAGGCCGGTCCTGTCAGCCTTCACCGGCCGGCAGGCGGAGCTCGCGATCCTTCGGGGCTGTGCCCTGAGGCTTCATCCCGACTTTGGCCTGTTCGCCACCACGGTCGATGACACGCCGCAAGCCCTCGCCGATCTCGGCACACTGGTCGCCGACCATGGCGACACCGGCCTGGTCGAACGGCATGCGCCGCCGCCGGTCCCAGGCACCCGGGTCGTCTCCAGCGCCCTGTGCCTGCAAATGACGGCCCAGACGGTCGTGCCGGCGTGGGCCACAGACTTCGAGATCCTCAATCTGTCCGACGCCGACGCGGCCGAGATGTTGGCCTTGGCGACCCTGACCAAGCCGGGGCCCTTCTTCGCGCGCACCCACCAGATGGGCCGCTTCGTCGGTGTAAGGCTTGCGGGCAAGCTCGTCGCCATGGCCGGCGAGCGCATGCGACCTGACGGCTACACCGAGGCCAGCGGCGTCTGTGTCCACCCCGATCATCGCGGCCAGGGCTATGCTGCCCGGCTGTTGCAGGAGGTCACGACACGGATTCTGGCCCGCGGCGAACAGGCCTTCCTGCACAGCTATGCCGACAACACCACGGCCATAAGGCTCTACGAGTCCCTGGGCTATCGCGGACGGGCCGAGGTGATCTTCACGATCCTGACGCGGGCCTGAAGCGCGCGTCAGGATCCTTTCAGGATCAGGCCTCGGCTGTCCTGGCCGCCGCCTTGCGGGCCCAGCGGTAGAGGCTGAACACCGAAATCGCCGCGGCGATCAGGGCCAGGATCATGCCGATGTGCTCGGTCGGGGCGAAGGGCACCGCCAGGGGCTCGCCCTTGTTGGTGGCCACGATCAGGCCGGCCAGGGCGACATTGAACAGGCTCTCGCCGACGATGAAGCCCGAGGCAACCAGGACGCCCAGCCGCTTGGCCGGTTCGGCGGTCTTGTCCCTGGCCACGACCTTTTCATAGATCCAGCCGGCCAGGGCACCGACCACCACCGGGGCGGTGACGGAGCTGGGCAGATAGATGGCCAGGCCCACGCCCAGGGGCGGCAGGCTGAACCGGCCGGTGCTGGACTTGCGCAGGACCGCATCGACCATGACCAGTCCGGCCCCGATCAGGGCACCGATTCCCAGCAGACCCCAGTTCAGGTCGCCGCCCAGCACCCCCTTGGCCAGGGTCGAGATCAGGGTCGCCTGGGGGGCTGCCAGGGGGTCATTGGCGATGGCGTGGAGATTGGGCGCGCCGGCGAACCCGTTCGAGCGGTTCAGCAGTTCGAGCACGAACGGAATGACAATCGAGCCGGCCATGACGCCGATCACCAGGGCGACCTGCTGCTTCCACGGGGTGGCGTCGACCAGCTGGCCGGTCTTGAGGTCCTGCAGGTTGTCATTGGCGACCACGGCGACGGCCAGGACGACAGTCGTCACATAGAGGGCGAAGGCGACCAGGGCCTTGGTCACGTCGGGTCCGATCATGCCACGCCCCACGGCCCCGACCATCAGCGAGGCCCCCAGCACCGTCAGGATGGCGATGCCAGAGACCGGGCTGTTCGACGATCCGATCAGGCCGGCCATATAGCCGCAGACGGCGGCGGCCAGCATGCCGGCGAACACGACATAACCGATGCCGATGGCGACGAGGGGCGTGGACAGGCTTTCGATCGGACCACCGACCAGGAACTGGGCCAGGAACCAGCCGGCAGGGGCCAGCATCAGCAGGGCGACGAGGCCGACGATGCTGATCGGGATGTCCTGTTCGGAGCGCGGGATGGCCGCGCCGCCGGCCTTGCGGGCCTTGCCGGCGTCGAGGGCCGAGGTCAGGCCGCTCCAGATCGGGGCGGCCAGCTTGCCCAGGGTCCAGATGGCGGCTGCGCCGATCACGCCGGCACCCATGAAGCGGACTTCGGTCTTCCAGACGGTCAGAGCGTGCTTGGCGGCATCGGCACCTTCCATCGGATGCAGGCTGGTCATGATCGGGACCAGGATGCCCCAGGCGATGGCGAGGCCGGCGAACATGGCGATACCGACCGTGATGCCCATCAGATGTCCGGCCCCCATCAGGGCCAGGGAGCTGGATGCGCCGATGCCGGTCGCGCCGGCCCCGGCCTTGAAATAGGCCGAGACCTCGGCGGCAAAGATCTTGGCGGCAGCGAGGGCCGCGAACAGGGCCGAGGCGACGGTGCCCGCGGCGACCGCCAGCAGGCCGGCTTGCCCCTCCGCAGCCCCTTCACGCGATCCGGTGCCGACCTTCAGCACCTCGGCGGCGGCGACGCCCTCGGGATAGGGCAGGTCGGAATTGGTCACCAGGGCCCGGCGCAGCGGGATCGTGTACATGACGCCCAGGATGCCGCCGACGGCGGAGGCCCCGAAGGTCGGCAGGAACGGCACCTCGGCCCACCAGCCGATCATCAGCAGGCCGGGCAGGACGAAGATCACCGACGACAGGGTGCCCGCCGCCGAGGCGATGGTCTGGACGATGTTGTTTTCCTGGATCGTGCCGGTTCTGAACAGCCGCAGCAGGGCCATCGAGATCACCGCCGCCGGGATCGAGGTCGCGAAGGTCAGGCCCACCTTGAGGCCCAGATAGACCTGGGCGGCGGTGAAGACGAGGGTGATCGCGATCCCGAGCAGGACGCCGCGAACGGTAAACTCCGAACGAGGCGTGGTGGCGGCGTCGGCCATGGGGGGATCCTGAAATCGTTAAGGCGGCCGGACCTTGCACGCCCGACCGCCTCCAACTCAAGCCCCTGATGGGCCACCTGTGGCAGAATTAGAGAACGCCGAGCATCTCGGCGACCAGGGGGTGGCGAACGATGTCACGGTCGGCGAGGCGAACCACGCCGATATTCTCCAGGGCGTCGAACTTGGCGGCCACGTCGGCCAGACCCGAAATGCCGGGCAGCAGGTCGGACTGGTTCGGGTCGCCGGTCACCACCATGGTCGAGTTCCAGCCCAGGCGGGTCAGCAGCATTTTCAGCTGCATGTAGGTGCAGTTCTGGGCTTCATCGATGACCACGAAGGCGTTGTTCAGGGTGCGGCCGCGCATGAAGCCGACCGGGGCGATCTCGATGGAGCCGTCGGCCATCAGGGCCCGCATGCGCCGGCTCGAGAGCCGGTCGGTCAGGGCGTCATAGAGGGGCCGCAGATAGGGGGCGAGCTTATCCTCCATGTCGCCGGGCAGATAGCCGATCGACTCGCCGGCCTCGACGGCGGGGCGCGACAGGACGATGCGGGCGACCGAGCCGGCTTCCAGCGCCTCGACGGCCTTGGCGATGGCGATATAGGTCTTGCCGGTGCCTGCAGGGCCCAGGGCCATCACCAGGTTCTTCTTGTCGATGGCCTCCATCAGTTCGGCCTGGCCAGGTGATTTGGGCTTGATGGTTTTCAGGTAGCTCTGGTCTCGATCCGGATTTCGCGAGGCTCCGTCATGCCCAAGGGGCGACCAGCTGTTTCCGCGCTCGCGAATATCGACCGGCAACCGGCGCACTTTTGCGTCGTCACCATAGTGGCCGCTCTCGGTCGCGCCTTCGCGCGCCATACGCTTCAGGGCTCGCTTGGTCATGTAAGCCTCCATTCAGGCATTAAAAAAGGACGAGGCCGTGTGGCGTCGTCCTTGGCGGTGGGGAGGAGATGAACGGAGACGCGTGCGCAACGCGGCGGCTCGGCGCTGGACCGAGAAGGCGGTGGTTCCGAGGAACGCCTGAACGCCAAGAGCGACACCCTGTTCTCCGTTGTCGGGAGCCGGGGGCGAACATCGTCCCCGGTGGGAATCGAAGTGATTTCTCCCTTCGAATCGCCCGACTAGACTGATGCTAACGTGGTTTCTCAGATGTTAATCAAGCGACGATTTCAAGAAAACGGGGTGTACGGATGACTGTCTATTCCTTGGGCGCCCTAAGCCCCACACTTCCCGCGCCAGGCGAATACTGGATCGCTCCGACGGCATCGGTCATGGGGCATGTCATTCTCAAGAAGAATGCCAGTATCTGGTGGGGCGCCATTGCTCGCGGGGACAACGATCCGATCGAGATCGGCGAAAACAGCAATGTACAGGACGGGTCAGTACTTCACACCGATCATGGCGCGCCACTGACCATCGGGGCGAATGTGACTATCGGCCACATGGTGATGCTGCACGGATGCACGATCGGTGACGGCTCTCTGATCGGGATCGGAGCAATCGTTCTCAATGGCGCGAAGATCGGCAGGAACTGTCTGATCGGCGCGGGGGCCCTGATCACCGAGGGCAAGGAGATTCCCGACAATTCGATGGTCATGGGGGCTCCGGGCAAGGTGGTGCGCGAGATCGGTGAGCAGCATGCCCTGATCCTGCAGGCCTCGGCCCTGCACTATGTCGAGAACTGGCAGCGCTACAGTCGCGACCTGACCGTGTCCGGTGCCTGATCGCAGGAGGGCTTGACCCCCGCTGACGATCTCTTTCGAATGGTAAGGCCCCGGCAGGAAACCCACCATGACGTCATTCTATGATCGCCACATCCTGCCGCGCGTTATCGGCTGCGCCTGTGGTGCGGGGGCCATTGCCAAACAGCGGGCCAAGATCGTGCCGCGCGCGCAGGGGCGCGTGCTGGAGCTCGGGATCGGCGGGGGGCTCAACCTGGCCTTTTACGATCCCTCGCGTGTCTCCAGCGTGACCGGGGTGGATCCGTCTCAGGGCCTGAGGGACCGGGCCCTGGCGGCACCGCGTCCTGCAGGTTTAAACGTCGAGGTCCTGGACGGGGAAGCCGAACAGCTCAGCTTTGAGTCCCACAGCTTTGATACGGTGGTGTGCACCTTTACCCTCTGTTCGGTACACCAGCCGCCGGCTGTACTCTCCGAGGCCCGACGGGTTCTGAAACCGGGCGGCCAGTTCCTGTTCTGCGAACATGGCTTGGCCCCCGATGCCAAGGTAGCGCGCTGGCAGAAACGGCTTGAGCCGATCTGGACGCCCCTGGCCGGCGGTTGCCGCCTGACCCGTCCCGTGGGCAGCGGGATTACCGCTGCCGGCTTTGTCCTCGACGAGATTCAGGCCTTCTATATGCCCAAGGCACCCCGGCCGCTGGGCTGGTGCGAGCTTGGCGTCGCGCGGGCGGCCTGATCGCAATATCACCCAAGGTCAAAGGCGCGGCCTGACCGCCCAGGAGAACCCATGTCATTGCCTGATACCGCGAGCGCCAATGCCGCCCAGATCGACTACTGGAACACGGCGGTCGGTCAGACCTGGGTCGAGCATCAGGCTCAGCTGGATCGCCTGATTGCACCGCTGGGCGCGGAAGCCATGCGGGTTCTGGCCCCCACAGCGGGCGAGCGGATCCTGGATGTCGGATGCGGCTGTGGCGAGACCACGCTGGAACTTGCTGCGCGCGTCGGCCCCGGCGGAGGGGTGGTGGGCGTCGACATCTCGGAGCCCATGCTTGCCGTGGCCAGGGCCCGTGACCTTCCGGTCAATGCGGTGGAGCCGCAGTTTCGTAATAGCGATGCGCAGGTCGCTGACCTGGGCGAGGCCGCTTTCGACGCCATATTTTCGCGGTTTGGCGTGATGTTCTTCAGCGATCCGGCCGCGGCCTTTGCCAATCTCCATCGCGCGGTCAGGCCGGGCGGCCGCCTGGCCTTTGTCTGCTGGCGACCCTATGCGGAAAATCTCTGGATGCGGGCGCCGATGGACGCCGCTCAGCCATTTCTGCCGCCCATGCCGGCCTCCGATCCCCTGGCACCGGGGCCTTTCGCCTTTGCTGATCCCTTGCGCGTGCGGTCCATTCTGGAGGGTGCCGGTTTTTCAGACGTGACCCTTGACCCGTTCGACACGCTGATCGGCGGATCTTCGGTCGCGGAGACCCTCCGGCTGAACTTTCGGGTTGGGCCCCTGGGCTCAGCCCTCAGGACCGCGCCTCACCTTGCCGCGCGTGTCAGCCAGGCCCTGGAGGCCCTACTGGAGAGCTATGATACCCCGCAGGGCGTCATGATGCCGGCCTGTGTCTGGATCGTGCAGGCCAGGCGCTAGGCATCAGGCTGGGCGGAAAAGCGTCAAGGGGCTCGCACCCCTGGAGGCCCTCTGGGGTTGATAGCCTTATCGGGGTATTGGAAAAAGAGCGCTAAAACAGTGGTTTAGAGCGCCTCCCGGTCCGATGGCCGTTTCAGGCCTGTCGGAAAACGCTCTAGCCTTGCGTCCAGCGGAAAGCCGCGTCACTCTCTGCCTTAACAACGATAACATTCAGGGAGGGCGTCAGGGTCATGGCCAGCGAACGCTTCGATTACATCGTCATCGGTGCCGGTTCTGCCGGCTGCGTCCTGGCCGCGCGACTGACGGAAGATCCCAACACCAAGGTCCTGCTGCTGGAGGCCGGCGGCAAGAACACCTCGATCCTGGTCAAGATGCCGGCCGGCGTCGGCGAGCTGATCAAGGCCAAGGGCGATCAGAACTGGGGTTTCTGGACCGAGGAGGAGCCGCACCTCGACAATCGCAAGCTCTGGTGGCCGCGCGGCAAGGGCCTGGGTGGATCCTCGGCTATCAACGGCATGATCTATATCCGTGGCCATGCCCGCGACTATGACCAGTGGCGGCAGATGGGTCTGTCCGGCTGGTCCTATTCGGAGGTGCTGCCCTATTTCAAGCGCTCGGAAACCCACCATGCCGGTGGCGATGCCTATCACGGGGGTCAGGGCCCGCTGCACGTTTCCAAGGGTGAGTCGCCCAGCCCCTTCTATCCGGCCCTGATCGAGGCGGGACGCCAGGCAGGGCACAAGACCACAAAGGATTTCAACGGATACCAGCAGGAGGGCTTTGGCCCCTATGACCTGACCATCCGTGACGGCAAACGCTGGAGCGCGGCGGCGGCCTATCTGTCCGAGGCCCTGTCACGACCCAACCTGACCTGCGTGACCGAGGCCCGCACGACCAAGATCCTGATCGAGAAGGGCCGCGCCGTCGGCGTTGACTATGTCGTCGGCAAGGGGGGCGAGGCCCGGACGGCCTATGCCGATGCCGAGGTGCTGCTGAGCGCCGGTGCCGTTCAGTCGCCCCAGATCCTGCAGTTGTCGGGCATCGGTGCACCGGATCTCCTGAAGGCCAATGGCATCGCCGTGGTTCAGGAATCCAGGGGCGTGGGCGCCAATCTGCAGGACCATCTCGATGTCTGCCTGTCCTGGACGACGAAGAACCTGACGACCGCCTATTCGGCCAACAAGGGTCTGAACAAGCTGGCAACGGGCCTGTCCTATATGCTGCTGGGCAAGGGTCTGGGCCGCCAGCAGTTCCTGGAAAGCGGTGCCTTCCTGAAGTCGCGCCCGGACCTTGACCGTCCGGACCTGCAGATCCATGGCGTGCTGGCCATCATGCAGGACCATGGCAAGGTCGTCGTCGAGAAGGACGGCTTCACCCTGCATGTCTGTCAGCTCCGTCCTGAAAGCCGCGGCGCGGTGGGCCTGCGTTCGGCCGATCCGTTCGATGATCCGACCATCCTGGGCAACTACCTGGCCGCCGACGAAGACCGCCGCGCCCTGCGCGAAGGCGTGCGGATGGCGCGCGAGGTCGCGGCCCAGGCGGCGCTGGATCCCTATCGCGACGCCGAATATGCACCGGGCGCGGATGTGCGTGCCGACGCCGATATCGACGCCTGGATCCGGGCCAAGTCCGAGACCATCTATCACCCGGTCGGCACCTGCCGCATGGGGGCAGCGGGCGACGCCATGGCGGTAGTCGATGATCAACTGCGCGTGCAGGGGATCGCGGGTCTGCGGGTGGTGGACGCTTCGGTCATGCCGACCCTGGTGGGCGGCAATACCAATGCCCCGACTATCATGGTCGCAGAACGCGCCGCCGATCTGATCCGTGGCAAGGCGACCCTGGCCCCTGTCGATGCGCCGGTATTCGAGGATGGGCGGGCGGCAGCGGCGTGATCGGCTAGCCATGCAAAAGCGCCCCCTCGGCCGTTCCGGCCTTTCGACCGCCCCGCTGGTGTTTGGCGGCAATGTCTTTGGCTGGACGGCGGATGAGGCGACCTCGCATCGTCTGCTCGACGTCTTTGTCGGCGGTGGCTTCAATGCCGTCGATACGGCCGATGTCTATTCGGCCTGGGTGCCCGGGCACGAGGGGGGCGAGTCCGAAAGCGTCATCGGGCGCTGGTTGAAAGCTCGGGGGAGGCGCGACGACGTGCTGATCCTGACCAAGGTCGCCATGTGGCCCAAGCAGCCGGGCCTGTCGGCCGCCAATATCGAGGCGGCCGTCGAGGGCTCGCTGCGCCGACTGCAGACGGACTATATCGACCTCTACCAGTCGCATCAGGATGACGCGGCGACCCCGGTTGAGGAGACGCTGGAGGCCTATGGCCGACTCGTGAAAGCCGGAAAGGTCAGGGCCATCGGGGCCTCCAATTTCTCGCCGGACCGGCTCGCCGGGAGCCTTGCGGCCTCTGAAACCAGGGGCTTGCCGCGCTATGCGACGATCCAGCCGAAGTTCAATCTCTATGACCGCGACCAGGTCGAGGGCGAACTGGCCACCCTGGCCGCGGCGGAGGGCCTGGGCATCATTCCCTTCTACGGCCTGGCTGCGGGCTTCTTGACGGGCAAGTACCGGTCCGAAGCCGACCTTGAGGGACGCGCGCGGCGACACACGATCAAGCGCGACTATATGAACGACAAGGGTGTTCGGGTTCTGGCCGCCCTGGACAAGGCCGTCGAAGCGACCGGAGCCACGCACGCCCAGATCGCCCTGGCCTGGGTCATGGTCCATCCCGCCATCACGGCCCCCATCGCCAGTGCCACCAGCGTGGCCCAGCTGGAGGAGCTGATGGGTGCGGCCAGCCTGGTTCTGCCGGCCCAGGTGATCGCCGATCTTGACGCGGCCGGACGGGACTAGGCGCCGTGAGGGCTGAGCTGATCGAGGAAAGCCTGGCCCTGGCTGCCGAGCGCTGCGCTGACCTGACGCCCCTGGTCTATGCCAGGCTCTTCGCGCAACAGCCCCAGCTTGAGCCGCTGTTCTGCATGGACGGCAATGGCCAGGTGCGCGGCGAGATGCTGTCTCAGGTGATCCGGGCCATTCTCGACTTCGTTGGCGAGCGTCAGTATGCGGCGACCCTGATCCAGTCCGAGGCGATGAACCACGCCGGTTATGATGTCTCGCCCGAGGTCTTCGGGACGTTCTTTGGGGTGGTGGCCGACACCCTCCGGGAGGTTCTGGGCGAGGACTGGACGGCCCCGATCGACGAAGCCTGGCGCGGCCTGCTGATCGAGCTGGACTACTACGTCACCCATACCAACCAGTTCGAGACCGCGAGAGCCTCAGGCCTCTAGGCGATCCTGCGGCCGTTCAGGGTCGCCAGCCGCAGCCTGGCCCCCTGCTGATTGCCGAGACCCAGCGGCTGGATCTGACGAACGCCCAGCTCATAGGCCGGTCGCCCTTCCAGGCGCGCGGTCATGGCGATCGGCTGATAGAGTCCCAGGAATCGATCGGTTTCGCCGTTCACGCCGCGCAGCGGGGCAAACAGCACTTCCATCCCGACCGAAGGGACGCCCTGGGCGCGAATGTCGGCGGTGACCACCACGGGCTGGCAACGGCGACGGGCGATCTCCAGGGAAGACTTGACCTCCAGCCGATGCGACAGGGCCCAGAGGCTGAGCAGGTCTTCGCCGCGCAGGTCGCGGGCATGCAGATCGTTCAGGAAGCCGCCGGCCAGCCGGAACGGCACGCGCCCCAGTTTCTCCCGCCCGGCGATGAATACCTGGGGCAGCAGGTCGGTGAAATCGCCCGGATTGATGTCGGCCCGCGACGGCGCGGGCGCATCGCCTTTGCGATCACGCCAATAGTCTATCAACCGTTCCGTGCTTGGATGGAACATCGTTGTCCCCTGGCGGGTCCTTCCACGGCTGTTTTTTGCCGCACGGGGCTTGCTAGGAGATCCGGGCCAGAGCCCGATCGTCCCGTTTTGGCGCAAGCCGGCGTGGGCGACGGAGGACGGCCCGATTCTTGCTGGCCGAACGGTCGGACGACGTCGTGCGAAGGGAAACGCCATGAAGGCGCCGAAACGATCGATGCGCGGGCCGCTTTGGGGCCTTGGTGCGCTGCTGGGCAGCCTGATGGTGGGGGGCGCGGCCTATGCCGCCGGCTGCACGACGGGTTGCCCGCCGCCGCCGCCGACCTGTTGCCAGCCTCCTGCTCCGCCGCCCAAGCCTCCGAGACCGCCTTCGCCGCCCTGCTGCACGCCGGGTCACAACGTCAATATTCCGGGCGTGAACATCAATGTCGGCGCGACGGTGATCGTCAACGCCAATGCCAATGCCAGCGCCTCGGCGGGGGCATCAGCCGGTGCGACTTCCGGTGCCGGCGGCGGTGCGAGCTCGACCGTCTATTACGGCGGGGGCAGCCATGGTGGCTACTATTCCGGTCCGATGTCGACCGGCTACATTCAGGGACTCAATGTCGAGGGTGTCGAACAGCGTCGTCGCACGGCCTATGAGGCGACCCGGACCAAGCTGCGTCGGGTGGTTATCCGCGCCGTTTGCCTCGACGACCGCGACGTGCCGCATCCGGCCTCGCAGGTCACGCCTGATCGGGATATCGACGACCGCTATGACGGTGAGCTCTATCGCTGCATCGCCGGCTCGCGCATGCAGTATGTGATCGGCGACTATGACGGCGCGATCGACATCAGCACCGGCGGCCGCGGGGCCCAGTCCTATATCTGTGCCAAGAATGAAGCGCTCTACTATTCGCCCGGTACGGGCCAGGCCGGCCAGGCGGGCAGCCTGTCCTGTCGTCCGCAACGTCCGGCCCGTGACTGCAACGAGCGCTCGCTGCTTCGCCGGTTCGGTGCCGGGGTCAAGATCCTGACCCTGCTGACGACCGAGACCTATACCGCCTATCGCGAAGAACAGTTCCGCGAGGCCAGCACCTCCTCGATGAGCTTCAGCCTCGATGGTGGCGTCGGCGGCGTGGTCTACTAGAGCCGAATTCCGAGCTTCCAGAGTGATCGGGCCCTCCCGCCGGACAGGCGGGAGGGCCTTTTTCGTCTATTTGCCTTCCGGCTTGACCAGCACGGTCCAGGATCTGTCCGCTCCGAGGAAGGTGCGTGCAGCCCTCTGGACATCAGCGGCCTTGACCCGCTCCAGCCCGGCGATCACCGAGCGGGTCGCGTCCAGGATCCGCGGATCAGCCTGGGCCCCCGACAGGTTGCCAAGCCAGTACTCGTTGGTGACCCGGGATTTCTCGATCTGGTCGATGCGCGGCTTCTTTGCGCGATCCAGTTCGTCCTCGGTGACCGGCTTGTCGCGCAGATCGGCGGCGATCTGGCGGATCGAGGCCATCACGCCGTCCAGCTTTTCAGGCGGAACCTCGACACTGACCGACAGATAGCCCCAGTCATTGAAGACGACACTGTGGGTCGCTCCGGCTGAGGGCGAATAGGTCGCCCCCTGCTTTTCGCGCAGCTCATCGGTCAGACGCAGTTGCATCACCTGGGCCAGGACCGAGGTGTCACGCGACCGCTGCAGGTCCGAGAACAGGTCGTCGGTGCGCCAAGCCATGAACAGCTGGGCCTGGTCGGCGCGGCCCTTGTGGGTCAGCACGACCGGCGTAGTGGATGTGTCGGGGAAGGGCACCTCGCGCGCCGTCGCCGGTGCGGTCAGCCCCGACCGAGCGGGCAGGGCTCCGAAGGTTTCGGCCACGGCAGCTATGGCCTTTTCGACCGTGATGTCGCCGACCACCACAACCTCGATCTGTCCACTGCTGAGCGGGCCTGCGACGGCCGCCTTCAGGGTGTCGAGCGAGGCGGAGGCGATGTCCGCACGAGTCGGGAAGGTCCAACGCTTGTCACCCTTGTGCAGCAAGCCGCTGAGCTCCCGGCCGATGACGCCACCGGTCGTGGTTTCCAGCTGGTCGTGGATGGTGCCGTAGTAGGTCTTCACCCGGGTAAAGGCTTCCGGTCGCCAGCCCGGTTCCTGGGCGAAGGCGGCCAGAACCTGCAGTTCGGTGGCGACATCCTCGGGCCGCGTGCGACCACTTAGGGTGAAGGCGTCGTCCTCGATGCCTAGGCCGGCATTCCAGATCTTGCCGTTCAGGACCCGCTCCATGTCCTGGGCGCTGATCTGCTTGAGGCCCCCCTCGATGAAGGCCGAGCCTGACCACAGGGGGCTCTGGCTGGTGGTGGGCAGGTCCAGCAGGCCATTGGCAATGCGGGCCTTGATCAGCACCTGGTCGTCGCGGAACTTGGTCGGCTTGACGGTCAGGCGTACGCCGTTCTCAAAGCGCACGAAGACGGCGTCCAGGTCGCTGATATCCTTTTGCTCGACGACCTTGCCGATCGAGCCGAAGCTGGCATAGGGCCAGGCCGTGACGCCGGGACCGGCGGGGGCCTGGACGGCGACCTTGCCGGAGTCCGCATAGGCCGCCAGCACCGTGGCCTCTCCCCCCTCGATGGCAGACGGGGTGGGGATCAGGATCAGGGGACCCTGGCCCGTGAAGGCCGCTTTCAGAACGGCGCTGACCTGGTCGGCCGTGAGGCCTTTGACGATCTCGTCGAAGGCGGTCAGGTTCTGGCTCGGGCTGGTGACGGTTTCGCCGTCGGTCAGGCTGCCCACAATGCCTGCGGCCAGGGCCGTAGAGCGCTGGGTGGCCTCGCCCGAGGCGGCGGCGACCAGGGATGCGCGCAGGCTGGCGATCTCACGGTCCAGTTCGTCCTGTCGCACGCCAAACTGCAGGACCCGGCGCTGTTCCTGCTCCAGGGCCGCCAGGGCCTCGCGCCATCGACCGGGCTGGGCCGTGGCACCCAGGGTGGTCATGCGCACGGCACCGTACTGGTCGGACGCGAAGGCCCCGCCGGCGATGAACGGGGGATCCGCAGCGCGGCTCAGGGCCTGCATGCGGCGGTTCAGCACCGCAAAGCCGAGGTTGCGCAGGGTATCGCGCACATCGACGGCCTTGGTCTCGATCAGACCGTCAGGGGTCGAGGCCCAGGAGAGCTGTACCGCGAGCGGCGCGCCCGGCTCGACGATCAGGCGGACAGTCTGACCGCGTTTGGCAACCTTGCCCAGGTCAGGGCGTTTGCCGGCGGGGCCCTTGGCCGTCCAGTCGCCGAACCGGGCCTTGATCTTGGCTTCCATGGCGTCGAGATCGAAATCACCGACGGCCACCAGAACAGCCCGCTCCGGCCGATAATAGGCCTCGTAATAGTCGCGGATGCGCTGGGCCGGGGCCGTCTTGAGGACCTCGGTCTTGCCGATCGGAATGCGCTTGGGCGGTAGCTGGCCCTCCATCTGGAAGTCCATCGACTTGATGGCCACGCGATAGCCGGGGCTGTCGCGCGTGCGTTCCTCGGAGAGGACGACACCGCGCTCTCGATCGACCGCCTCGGGGGCGATGGTCAGTTCGCCGGCCGTCTCCCGCAGCAGCATCAGCGAGCTGTCCACCGTGGCGGAGTCGGTCTTGGGCAAGTCCAGCTGATAGATGGTCTGATCCAGGCCGGTGGAGGCGTTGGTGTCGGCTCCGAACGCCAAACCGTGGCGCTCCAGGATCTTGATCATTTCGCCTTCGGGCACGTTCTTGCTGCCGTTGAAGGCCATGTGCTCGAGGAAGTGGGCCAGGCCCTGCTGATCGTCGGCCTCCATCAGCGAGCCCGTGTCGAACCACAGACGAAGGGCGGCCTGTTGGGGCGGAGTGGCGTTCTTCATCAGGGCGTAGCGCATGCCGCTGGGCAGAACGCCGAACCGCACGCGGGGGTCTGGCGCAATGTCGGAGACCTCGTGTGCCCACTGGCCGGGCTTCAGGGAGGCCCGAGTGGGTCCTGCAGGTACTGCCGGTGCCGAGTTGGAGCCCGCTCCTGCCAGGGACGGCAGGGACGGCAGGGATAGCTTTGGCAGGGCAGAGCAGGCGGCGAGGGACAGGCCGACGGCGGCCAGCAGCGTCAGGCGCGAAGCGCGAATCATAGACAGCCTAGGGTTAGGTGCGGATTTTGAAGCCTCACCTTGGGCGTCTCTGAAGGCGCAAGCAAGGCAGCCAGCGCCCCGCGAAAGTCTTGATCAGGCGGCGGCGACGTCACCGGTCTGGCGGCGAAGGCGCCAGAATCGGATCGTGCGCAGGGCGGCCTCGCGGGGCAGGGCGCCATAGAGTTCGCCATAGGCCTTGGCCTTGCCCATCACGTCATCCGACGGTTCCAGGATCAGCAGGGCGAAGGTCAGGAACAGGGCGCGATCGAAATCTGCGGCCTTGCAGACCACAGCCAGGGCGTCCAGTTCGTGCCGCTCAAGGATATGGCGGGCGGTGTGGAAGTCGATATCGGCCATGTCGGCCAGGGCCACCAGGAAAAGGGTGGTGTTCTTGGCGCGAAGCATGGCGGCGAGGGCCGCAGCCGTCGCTCCACCCCTGGCCTTGATGGCGCGGAACTCGTGCTCAGCCTGGGCATGGTCCGCCGGCAGGGCACCGTCCCCGGCGGCGACGCGCTTGCGGCCGGCGTCGAGGGCCGCTTCCAGCGTCGCGGGATCAACATCGGCATTCTTGGCCATGATCCGCTCGCGCAGCCTGGCCTCGACCATGAAGTACATCTCGTTCAGCAGATCGACGGGCAGGCCGTGACGGTCGACCACGGCCTCGTGCAGGGCCGGATTGGCCGCCGCACGGTCGACGACCGCTTCGTGCGCCTGACGGGACAGCACGGCACCTTCGTTCCGCAACAGGACGCCCAGGGTAGTATCATCGCCGTGCTGAACGATGGCATCCGAAACCGCACTGGGAACCCTGGTGCGCTGGGAGATGGCGCGCAGATGATCCTGGCCACGGGTGCGCGCCACCTCCAGCAGATCGTTTTCCGACAGGCTCGAAGAGTTCTTCAGGATCGGCTGGGCGACAGCAATGCTGTCCTTGGCCAGGGTCCGGCTGATGCCCCGCGGCGCGGCGGGAGCCTGGCTCAGGCGTTCGGCCAGCTCGATCCTGACGGCTTCTTCCATGTCACCGGCCAGTTGGCTCATGACGTCGTCGAATAGCCCCATCTGGACCGGGTCGTGACTGTCGCCTGTGAAGAACAGGTCCGTCACGCCACGCAGAAGCTCGCGCCGCCTGGCGCTGGACGGTTCATCCGCCAGGGCGATCAGGTCGTGAAGCTTGGATTGCATCACAGCGTGCCGTCCAATCCGCCGCGGTCAGCGTCTTCACGGCCGCGGGCCCCCTGCGCCATCCACTCGGCTGAGCCGTGGCGGGGTTCGTCATCCTTCAGTCGCGGCGCCTCCTCAGAGGGTGCGATGAAGACCATTCCATTGGGCTGAAGCCTCGGTAGGGCGTCAGGCTGCAGGCCGTACTGACGGCCGACCGAATAGGTCCGGGCCATGCTGGGGAGCAAGCCCGGTGGCTGAGCGCTGTCGGGCAGGCCGTTCAGGCGGGAGGGCACAGTCTGGGGTGCGGTGGCGGCCAAGGTTTGGCGCTGCGGGGGGGC
Organism: Caulobacter henricii; assembly: GCF_001414055.1. GTDB lineage: Bacteria > Pseudomonadota > Alphaproteobacteria > Caulobacterales > Caulobacteraceae > Caulobacter > Caulobacter henricii. The sequence continues at coordinate 914,977 of NZ_CP013002.1, forward strand.
GGACGGGGCCGGTGCGGGAGCCGGCGAACCCGACTCCGGCAGGGCCCTGAGATTCCGCCAGGGCTCTGACATCGTCGCCTGGGCGGCTACCGGGGCCGCGGCGGGCTGAAAAGCCTGGACCTGGGCCGGTGGCCGCATGTTGAGCGGTGCAGTGGGCACCGGTGGGGCCTGGATCGATGCGGCCCGGCCCATAATCGGCTCCTGCTTGCCGGCCCAGCCGAGGATGGGACCAGCATAGCCTGATGCGGCGCTCAGGGCGGGGGATGCCCGGCTCGGGCGCGGTCCATAGCGGCTCTCGCGCGTGTCCTCGGCGCGTGCGGCGGAAGCGACGCTGACAAGAACGGCGAGGATGACCAGGGAACGCATCGGGGAGACTGCCGGAGGACTTCAGACTCCAGCCTTAGGCCTTGTGGCTTAATCTTGACCTAACGCCCGCGCCAAAGCGCCAGAAGGCGACGCTCGGCCAGTTCCATCAGGGCGTGCAGGGCGACGCCCAGCAGCGCCAGGGTCAGAAGGGCGGCAAATACCCGAGCAGTTTGCAGGCGATTGTAGGATTCCAGGATCCGCCAGGCCAGACCCTGGGCACCGCCAGACCCCGCCACGAATTCCGCCACGACGGCACCGATCACGGCCAAGCCTGCCGCAACCTTGTGGCCTTCCAGCAGGGCCGGGACGGCCGAGGGCAGTCGCAGGCGCCAAAGGCGCTGGGCGGAGGTCGCGCCATAGAGGTCGAACAGGCGCGCCAGATCGGGATCCACGGCCTTCAGACCGGAGAGGGCACCCGAGAAAATCGGAAAGAAGGCCACCACGGCGGCCAGGCCGATCACCGCCCGCTCTGGATGATCGATACCGGCCCAGATGGTCACCAGCGGGGCGATGGCGACGAGGGGGGTGACCTGCAAGGTCACGGCGATGGGCCGGATGGCGTCTTCCAGCAGCGGACTGAGGCTGACCGCCAGGGCCAGGCCGCACGCCAGGAGGCTGGCCATGACCAGGGCCAGGAGGGCGGTCGAGAGCGTTCCCCAGGCCGAGGCGAGCAGAAGGGGCCAGCTCGCCACCAGGGCCGCCCCGATCGCGCTGGGAGGCGGCAGCAGATAGGCCGGCACGGCCAGGCGGGCGCAGGTCAGTTCCCAGATGGTCAGCAGCAGACCGATCAGGACCAGCGGCGACAGGATGGCCGACAGGGTCTTCATGCGGCCCGCGCTCCGGCCTGGGCCAACAGGCCGGAAACAGCTTCAACGGCCTGGCGGAAGGTTTCGGTGGTGCGAAAGCCGGCAGGGCGAACCAGGGGCCCCTGGATGGTGACCTCACCGGCAATACGGCCTGGGCCCGGGCTCATGAGGACCACGCGGCCGGCCATATAGACCGCTTCCTCGACATTGTGGGTGACGAAGATCATCGCCGGCCCCAGGCTTTCGGCCAGGGTCAGCACATCGTCGGCCAGGGCGCGGCGGGTGATTTCATCAAGGGCCGCAAACGGTTCATCCAGCAGCAGCAGGCGCGGGCCCGTCACCAGGGCGCGAGCCAGCGACACACGCATGGCCATGCCGCCGGACAGCTGGACAGGACGCGCCGCCAGGGCCTCGCCCAGTCCGACCCTGGTCAGGGCCTCCTGTGCGGCAGTCATGGCCGCGGCGCGGGGTGTACCGGCGAGTTCCAGAGGGAGGGCGACGTTGGCCTGGGCGCTGAGCCAGGGGGCCAGGGTCGGGGCCTGAAAGACCACGGCGGTCTCGCCCTTGCCGGCGGCGCGGGTCACAGTTCCGCGGGTGGGTTGTTCCAGCCCGGCCAGCAGGCGAAGCGCTGTCGACTTGCCGCAGCCGGACGGTCCGACCAGGGCGACCACCTCGCCAGCGCGCAGTGAAAGGTCGACCGGTCCAAGGGCGCGGCCTCGACCCGGATAGTCAACCTCGACGGCTGAAAGCGCGGCGATGGACTGGGTCATGGGCCCTTGGGCAGGAACTGCAGCGTGTAGGCCCGCTTGTAATCCATGTCCTTGGGATAGACGCCCTGGTCGGCGGCGACTTTGAAGAACTCGGCCCAGCGGGCGTCGGTCATGCTGCCGATCCCGTCCTTGGCCACGATGCCATAGGTCCGCATCTTCTCCCGGGCCTGATCCAGCACATCCTGGGTCATTTCCGGATTGTCCTTGAGGATGGCGGCGTCACCGGGTTTAGCATCCCCGTAGAGATAGGACTTCCAGCCCGCCGCCGTGGCGTCGACAAAGGCCTGGGCTGCGGCCGGGTTCTTGGCGATGAAGCTGTCCGGCATCAGGGCCATAGACGCATAGGCCGGGTAGCCGCTGTCAGCCAGCAGGAACACCGCCGGCTTGATCTTGCCTTCCTTCTCGATCAGGTAAGGCTCGCTGGTGGCATAGCCCTGCTGAACGATGCGCTTGTCGGCCAGGAACGGCGCGGCGCTGTAATTGTATTTGCGGACCTGATCATCGCTGAAGCCGTACTTCGCCTTCAACCAGACCCAGAAGGCGGTGATCGAGGCGTCGGCCAGCAGGATCGGCCGGCCCTTCATGTCAGCGATCGAATTGATGCCCTGGCCGGGATGGGCGATCAGCACCTGCGGGTCCTTGTCCATGAAGGCCGCCACGGCCTTCACCGGTGCCTGTTCCTTGGCCAGGTTCATGACGATGAAGCTGTTGGAGCCGACGCCGACGTCCACGGCCCCCGTGGCGAGCAGCTGCGGGACATTCACGCCCGGACCGCCCTGGATCAGGGTCACATCCAGACCGCGTCGGGCATATTCACCCGTGGCCAGGGCCTGGTAATAGCCGCCGAGTTCAGCCTGGGCCCGCCAGTCGGTCGCCAGTTTCATCGCCGTGCGGCCGGGGGCGTCGGCCGGCTCCTGGTTGGATGGCGAACAGGCGACGATCAGGGCGCAGACAGCCAGCGCGGCCAGGCGGCGGAAACCCATCAATCCCTCCAGGACTAGAGCGCCTCAGGCGAACGCTGTTCGACTAGTCGATGCTTGTGGGCGCGGTCAACCAACGATCGACCTTGGCGTACAGGACCTCGCGCTGGATCGGCTTGGCGATGTGATCGACCATGCCGGCGGCGTAGCAGCGCTCGACCTGTTGGGGCAGGGCGTCTGCGCTCATGGCGATAATCGGAATCTTGCTGGCGGGCGAGTGGAGGGCGCGGATGGCGCGGGTTGCCGCCAGTCCATCCATCAACGGCATGTGGATATCCATCAGGATCATGTCGTACTCGCCGACCGCAGCGGCTTCGACGGCCTGCTGTCCATTCTCGGCGATGTCGACCTTGCAGCCGGCCAGGAGCAACAGGGCGACCCCGATCTCGCGATTCATCGGGTGGTCATCGACCAGCAGGATGCGCGCGGCGCTGGGTGCCGCCGTCGGACGGGCCTCGGGCGCGGCTACGGGCTCGGCAACCGGTGCCGTAACCTCGATCCAGAAGCAGGACCCTCGACCGGGCACGCTGTCGACGCCGATCCTGCCGCCCATCATCTCGACCAGGGTTCGGCTGATCGCAAGGCCCAGGCCCGCGCCGCCATAGGTACGGCTGGCGGACCCGTCGATCTGTGAGAAGCGCTGGAACAGCAGGGCCTGCTGCTCGACGGAAATGCCGACACCGGTATCGGCGATTTCGAAGCGCAGCCGATCCTCGTCTTCGCCGGCCTCGACGATCAGGCTTGCATCGATGCGCCCCGTCTCGGTGAATTTCACGGCGTTGTTGAGCAAATTTAGCAGGACCTGGCGTAGGCGGGCATCGTCGAGATCATGTAGGGCCTCGAGCGGGTCGATGATCTCGACCTCGATCGTCAGCCCCTTGGCGCGGGCTTCCGGTGCCATGATCGCGACGGTGTCCCGCAGCAGGGCGGCGGCGGAGGTCGGCTGGGGCGACAGCTCCACCTGGCCGGCCTCGACCCGCGAAAAGTCGAGGATGTCATTGACGACGGTCAGCAGCGCGCCACCGGCATTGTCGATCAGGTTCACTTGGCGTCGCGCATCCGGCGGCAGGTCGTTACGGGCGGCGAGCAGTTGGGCGAAGCCCAGCACGCTGTTCAGCGGGGTGCGAATTTCGTGGCTCATGGTCGCCAGGAACTCGGTCTTGGCCTCGGTCGCCGCCAAGGCCCGGGCCCTGGCCGCCCGTGTCAGCTGTTCCCGGCGGACGAGCAGGCGCTTGAGGCGTTCCTGCTGGGCCAGGGCCAGGCCGGTCGCCAAGGTTGTGCCGAATAGCAGGAAGACAAAGACCTGGACGATGCGGGCCGGATTGGCGTCTGCCCAGCGTAGACCCACCGCGAGATAGCCTGAGGAGGCCACAAGCGGGATGGCGATGCAGGCCACGACGAGAGAGCTTTCCGCCGCGCCGCGCGCGCCCAGACGGAATGCGGCCAGCATGGCCAGGGGGAAGATCATGAAGGGTGCCGGTACCCCGTCCGGATAGAAGCAGATCGCGGTCATCACGGCGATCGAGGCGTAGATCGCCAGGCGTTCGCGCCTTGACCGGTGGAAGGCGCGCCGGTGCTCGGCATCGAGGAGGACCAGGATCGCGGGAAGCACGACGGCCAGTCCGAGACCGCTTCGCGCGAACCAGGCCCACAGGATCGTCAGGAAGGGCGCACCGGTGATCACCGAGAGCGGGAGGGCAGCAAGCACCGCAGCGATCGTGGCGATGGGTGCGCCCAGGGCGACTAGCATGGCCAGCTGCCGCATGTTGCGCAGGCGCATGACGCCATTGGAGAAGCGGCTGACGACAATCCAGACCGCAAAGGCCTCCGCCACGTCGATGGTGGTGTAGAGCAGGGTCTTGGTCAGGCTGTCGCCGACCATCTGGCTCGTGGCGATATGGAAAAACACCATAACCAGGGTGAGGGCGATGCGCCGTGGGGCATTGAGCGCCATGAGGCCGACCGCGAGCAGCCCATTGGCCGGCCAGAAGGAAGCCACGCCCAGGGCGGTGCGAGTCAGGTACTCGCTGAAGGCCAGACTGGCGACAATAGCCACAGCCAGGCCCAGTAGCAGAGCATCCTGCCGCTGACGCTCAAGTTGTGCCAACTCTTGCCGCATACTCTTCCTGTCCCCCCAGCTTGATACGCTTGCGCGTGTCTAAGGTTGCGGCCAATTCAGTTGCTGTGGCGCTTTGTCGCAGATGCGGCGCACCATCAACTCAAGTCCAACTTGTGGTCGCCCCGTCTCTACTTCGACGGGCGCTTGAGGATGCATAAGGTTCGCTGGGATTCAAGCGCGGGTCTTTACTGAAAACCATGAGGGCACTGGCTGGTACGCCGTTGCCCAGGCCGTACCAGTCGTCGCTGAGGAGCCGTTCAGCCGACCATGGCCTCGCGCTTTTCCTCGAGCGCCAGCCAGTCCTCTTCGGCCTGGGCCAGGTCACTGCGGGCCTTGTCGAGGGCCTTCATCACCTTGTCGAAACCGGCCGGGTCCCGTGCATAGAAGTTCGCGTCCGCCAGCCGGGCTTCGAGGTCGCCGATGATCCCGGGACTGGCGGCCACCAGGGCCTCGCATTCCTCCAGACGGCGCTGGTCCTTGTAGGACAGCTTGCCGGCCTTCTTGGGCGGCGGGGGCGATGCGGTCACGACCGCCTTGTGCGAGCCGGTCCCGGTGGCGAAATCGCCGGCGGCCCCGCGAGCCCCCTTGAAGAAGTCGGGGCTCTGGTCGATCAGGTCGCTCCAGCCGCCCGGCGTTTCCAGCACCTTGCCATGGCCATTCATGGCGATGGTCGAGGTCGCCAGCCGGTCGATGAAGTCGCGATCGTGGCTGACCAGGATCAGCGTCCCTTCGAAATCGGCCAGCAGTTCCTCGAGCAGGTCCAGGGTGTCCATGTCGAGGTCATTGGTCGGCTCGTCGAGAACCATCAGATTGGTCGGCGAGGCCAGGGCCCGGGCCAGCAGCAGGCGGTTGCGCTCACCGCCGGACAGGCTGGTGACCGGCTGGCGGAGCTGGGCCTCGGTAAACAGGAATTCCTTGGCATAGCCGGCCACGTGCTTGGGAACGCCGCGCACCAGGATCGAGTCGCCGCCGCCGGGGGTCAGGAAGTCCCACAGCGTCATCTTCTCCGACAGCGCCATGCGGTTCTGGTCGACATAGGAGATCTCGAGATTGGTCCCCAGCTTGATGTCGCCGGCGTCGATCTCAAGCTCGCCCAGCAGCATGCGCACCAGGGTGGTCTTGCCCGCCCCGTTGGGACCGACCAGGGCCACGCGATCACCGCGCAGGATGCGGGTCGAGAAGTCCTCGACGATCACCCGGTCGCCGAAACGCTTGGTGACGTGCTTGGCCTCGACCACCCGCTTGCCTGAGGTGCCGGAGGACTCGACCGCCATGGTCATGCTGCCGCGCTTGTCGGCCTGCAGGTCACGCTTCTGGCTGCGCAGGTCCATCAGGGCCCGGCGGCGGCCTTCATTGCGGGCCCGACGTCCCTGAACGCCGCGAGCCAGCCAGGCGTTTTCCTTTTCCAGCTGCTTGTTGAGACGGCGTTCCTCGTCGGCCTCGGCCGCCAGCACCTGTTCGCTCCAGACCTCGAACTCGGCGAACCCCTTGTCGAGGCGGCGGACCTTGCGGTGCTCCAGCCAGAAGGTGCGCTGGGTGACGCGGTTGAGGAAGGCGCGGTCGTGGCTGACGATCAGGGCCGCGCACTTGGAATTGGCCAGCTCTTCTTCCAGGGTCTGGATGGCGAAGATGTCGAGGTGGTTGGTCGGCTCGTCCAGCAGCAGCACGTCCGGCTGCTCGGCAAAGGCGCGGGCCAGGGCCGCGCGCCGCCGCTCGCCGCCGGAAAGGCCCTCGGTCCCCTTGCTGTAGTCGAGCCCGAAATCAGCCAGGGTGGCGTGGGCTTCATAGTCCTCCGCGCCGCCGGCGGTGCAGTAGTCCAGCAGGGTTGCGCCGGTGATCTCCGGTTCCTGGTCGACGAAGATGATCTTGGCCCCGGGCTGCACGGAGCGCTCGCCGCTGTCGGCCTCGATACCCTTGGCGGCCAGGATCTTCAGCAGGGTGGATTTGCCGGCGCCATTGCGGCCCACAAGGCAGGCGCGGATCCGCGGCTCCAGTGCCAGGTCGACACCATCGAACAGGGGCTTGGCCCCGTCGGCCAGTCGGACGTCCTTGAGGGCGAGAATAGGCGCGCGGGCAGGGGAAGCCATAAGGTGCTCTTAGTGGGGAGGCGTCGGGATATCGCGGAGGATGCGGCCTATATCAGGGATGGCCGGGAAAAAACGACAAAAACCGGCCAGGCCGCAGCAGACCGCGAGCCATGGCCTCGCCCATAGTCCCGGCAGGTCCGGGGCGTCCTGAAGCCGGACCCGCTGCCGCGGCCCGATATCAAGGGCCGGCTAGTGGCTGGGCGAGCTCACATAGAAGCTGGCATTGTTGCCGGTAGCCGTGGTGATGCCGCTGATCGAGCGGGCCGAACCGGCGGTCGTCGTCGTGCGGGCACCGACCTCGGTGCTGTTGACCTGATTGTTGCGGATGGTCATCTGGCCGCTGCACTGCGAACAGGCATAGGCGGTCACCGCATTGCCCATGGCCGTCGCCGTGGCCACGGCATCATAGCCGTCATGGCCCTCGAACAGGGCCAGGGCTTCGACGCCGCCGCCTTCATTGGTCTGGATGTTGTCGAGCACCACTTCGGGCCCATAGTTGCCGACCAGGGCGGAATTGCCGACGCCATGGGCGCCGACCTGGGCGGCGCTGAACTGGTAGGACGTCGCCTCGGCCTGGGCGCGGACATAGGCGGCATTGTACTGGTTGCTCGCGACATCCAGCAGCGGGCCTTCATTGGTCGCGGAAAGATTGTTGCCGCTGGCAGAAGCCGCCGTGCTGCTCAGATAGCTCGAGCCATAGGCCGTGAACTTGCTGGCCTGGGTGATGCCGGCATTGGACTGCTCGGTGATCACGCGCGCGGCCGACTGCTCGGTTCCCGAGAGGGTGATGTTGTTCCCTGTCGCCGTGCCGGCGACCGCCGCCGTGCCGGTGATCGCGCCGGCGATCGAACCGCCATCGGCCAGCACATTGGCCGTATTGCCCTGGCTGACCCGCACGCCCATGGCGGCATTGATCAGGGTCAGGCCCTGGCTGTTGCCCTGGGCCAGCGTGCTGATCGACACATCCTGGAGTTCGGCATGATCGGCTTCCAGCTGGCTGCGGGCCGTGACCCCGGCGGTGTTCAGCTGGGTCACCCGCCCCGTGAGGGTGCCATTGTCGGCCGCCGCCGTGCCGGCATTGCCGACCGCGGTGCTGGTGATGTGGCTGCGGGCACCGCCATTGAGACCGAGATTGACCACGCCGTGGGCCAGGACCTGACCGGAATTGTCCTGGTTCGAGGTCAGGACGGCGTCGGTATCCCGTACCGAGACCAGGGCGCTGTTAGCCGGCGCAATCGTGCTGGCACTGAAGCCGTCGGTGACGGTTTCAACGTTCAGGGTCTGCTCGGCAAAGACGTCGCCCAGATTGATCTGGTTGTTCAGAACCGTGCTGGGCGCGGTCTGGCTAGTAGCGACCCCGCTTAGCATTGCGCAGATCGGGATCGCTGCGAGCGTTCCAGCGAGACGGGTCTTCGCGGGTCTGCGCATTGTTGGTTCCCAAATTGTTGTAGGCGGGCGTGAAGGCTCCCGTCTGTCCGACGGTGGGGTCGCCCAGCGGGTCATAGCGCATGCAGCCCTGGGGGCCGGGCATGCCATAGAGATTGGCGCTGAACTCGACGACCGAGCGCTCGATCAGGGCGCGCACCGCCAGCTGGACCGGCTCCAGCGCGCCTCGACCGCCCGAGATATCGAACAGGTTGCCATTGAGGAAGTCGAAGACGCCCAGGCTGACCTCGCGCCCGACCACCTGCTTCTGGTAGGCGACGACATCGACCACTTCCAGGGTGCGGGTATTCACCAGACGCAGGTCCAGGGCGATGTTCATCACGAACACCCGGCGCTTGAAACTGCCCTTCAGGCCGTCGGTGTCCTTGTCGCCGGCATAGGCGTCAACGCCGGCCGAGCGGATATTGTAGTTGAGCTCGGTAATGCCGCCGACCACATAGAAGTCCGAACCCGGCACCTGACCGGCCAGGATGCGGCGATAGTCGACCGGTACGTCAGCGGCGGGATTGGGACGGTCGCTGATCAGCTTGTTGTTGGCGTATTTCAGCTCGAACTCGGACACCGAGGTGTCGAAGCGCTCGACCATCGGCATGCCGGCCTTGGCGAAGGCGGACATGGCCAGCAGGGAGGCCCCCTGGGTGACCTTGCGGCCCGAGCCGTCGGACTCTTCCTTGCCGGTATAGTCGGCGATGCGGCCGATCGCGATGCGCGGAGCCGCAATGCGGTTCTGCTTGGCATACTGGCTCAGGCAGACCAGGGCGGCGGAATAGTCGGTCGGGTTGGCGGTGACCGGTGCCGTGCCGATCGGCTTGGCGTAATTGCCTTCCATCGAGACCTTGGGCACGCTCGTGCCGCAAGCCGTCAGGGCGCTGCAGGCCAGGGCCATGATGGCCAGGGATAGGCGCTTATTTCCCATCGGTGACGCCCTTCACCGAAGATCCTGCCGAGATATTGCCGGTGTTGGTCTGGGTCGAGTTGACGATCACCGTATTGTTGTTGCCCTGGGTGATGACCGTCAGATTGTTGCCGATCGCCGTCGAGCTGCTGTAGCCGCGACCGCCGACGCCCGAATAGGCATCCAGCGATCCCGAGGAATGGCTGGACGAAAAGACGCTCTGGTCGGCGCCGGTCAGCATCACGCCGTCAACGATGATGCGGTTGCCATTGGCGTCCCGGGTCGAATAGTCGACCACGCGGTTTTCCTGACCGGCGATGCGACCATAGCCGGCATTGAAGGCGGCGGAATTGCTCGACATGGTCTGGGCGAGGGTCGCGACCGGCGCGCTGAGCCCTGCGACGACAGCGACAAGGCCTGCGCCGACGACGATGCTGTTTCTGATCTGCCAGGCCATGGGAGCCTCCGCGACTGCCGACGCGAAGGTGCAAGCAACCCCCGTGCCAAATTCATACAGCTTCCGGTCTAGAGCCAAGGTCTCGCAAAATGGTTAAGCGATAGGCAGTGCGACTCTGAAACGCGCGCCGCCATCCTATGTAAGAGTGCATGACCCTCGATCGTCCCGAAGAACCCCGCGAACCGATGTTCAATGCGCCCTGGCCGGCCTTGCTGGCGGCGGCGAGCATCCTGCTGTCGCATCTGCTCCTGGCCGGTGCCAGCCCGGATACGATCTACAGCCTGGCGCTGGAGCCGGTTCGCATCTGGCGCGGGGAGGTGGCCGGGCTGGTCACCTCGCTCTTTGTGCATGGTGGCTGGATTCACGCCCTGATGAATGCCGCCTTTGCCCTGGCCTTCGGGGCACCGGTCGCCCGCCTGCTCGGTCTTGGCCTGCGGGGCGGAAGTGTCTTCGTCCTGCTCTATATAATGTCGGGTATGGGTGCGGGCCTGGCCTATGCCGCCCTTCACCCTGGCTCGACCGCCCTGGTGGTCGGAGCCTCGGGAGCTGTCGCCGGCCTGATGGGCGCGGCGGGCCGACTGATGGATCGTCCCGGGGTGCTGAGCAGCCCCTTCGCACCGCGCGCCCTGTCCCTGGCCCTCAGCTGGTTGGTCATCAATCTGGTCATGGCAGCCTTTGGGGGCTTTCCGGGCCTGACGGGGGCGGTGGCCTGGGAGGCCCACCTGTTCGGCTTCGTCGCCGGGGCCCTTCTGGTCTCGCCGGCCTCCTGGCTGGCAGCAAATTCACACGGCCATTGATCCCCGCACCGCTTTGCGAGACCCTCTCCCCCACAAGAATGAACAAGGGAGGTGCTCAGTGCTGGTTTCTCAGATCCTGAAGGACAAGGGCGATCTGGTGTTTACGGCCTCGCCCCAGGAAACGGTGGGTGCTGCTGCGGCCCTGCTCCATACCCGCCGGGTTGGGGCCATGGTCGTGGTCGATGCTGATGAGGCCATTGTCGGCATTCTGTCGGAACGCGACATTGTTCGCGTGATCGCCAAGGAGGGGGGCGGAGCCCTGACCAAGCCGATCGCCACCTGTATGAGCGCTGATGTGATCTTCGCTCAGCCAGAAGAGTCGATCGATGTCCTGCTGGAGCGGATGACCGACCGCCGGATCCGCCACCTTCCGGTGGTCCGCGAGGGACGCTTGGTCGGCATCATCTCGATCGGCGACCTGGTGAAGTACAAGATCAATGAAGCCCAGGCCGAAGCTGAGGGGCTGAAAGCCTATATCGCGGCGGGCTAGGGCGTTTTCCGGCCGGTGTGAAACAGCAATCGGATCGAAGGGCGCTCAGACCCTTGAGCCAGTGCGCGGTTCAGCCGCCCGGATGACTCCGTCAGGCCGGAATGGGCTCTAGCCGCCGAGCAGTTCTGCGCCTTCGCCGGCAACGGCGTCGGCCAGGCTGTAGCCTTCCAGGACCTGGGCCGTGGCATCGCGGGCCCTGAGCAGGGCTTCACGCAGGGCGCAGGTCGCCAGATCACGGCAGTCCTCACAACGACGGAAGGCCGTGCGACTGACGCAGGGGGCGAGGGCCAGGGGGCCGTCGACCAGCCGGATGACCTCGGCAAAATTGATCTCTGCGGCGGGGCGGCCGAGCAGATAGCCGCCGAACTTGCCGCGACGGCTGACGACCAGGCCCTCGCGGGCCAGGGTCAACAGGATCGCTTCCAGAAACTTGCGTGGTGCATCGGCCCGGACCGCCAGTTCGCCGGCGGTAACCTGTCCGTCCTCGCGGGCCAGTTCGATCATTGCGCGCAGCGCATAACGCGCCTTCTGGGACAACATCTAGGCGGGTGCTCCTCTAATCCCGACTTCTGGGGGAGGAAAAGCGCAGGTGCAAGCATCCGTACACAGGCGATTGCCCCGTATGGGGATATTTCCGCGATTCAGCGCTTGCGAGTCCGGGGCGGGGTCTCTAGAAGCCGCCCCTCGCCTCGGGGCCAGCGCCGATCGGACGAAATTCAGGCTTTCGGGCCTTGCTTTTCGTCAGATGGATCGCTAGTTTCTGCGGCTTCAATCGACCCGGTCACGGATTTCGTAGGCGCACCTTCGGGGCGCGCTTTGGGGTCCGTTTTTGTCTCTGGTTACGGCACTTGCCGGGCGGAAACAAAGTTCAGATCGGTCGGTTGACAGGGAGATCTGGCTTCGTTAGAAGCCGCCCTCCCTGAGAAATGCCGAAGAGATCAGCAAGATCTTTGAAGTATTTCGAAAGTCTAGTTGGCCATTGTTTCGAAGTTTTCTTCTAAATAATAGCTTGACTGGGTTTGGTGGTTTCTTTAGAAGCTGCCAACTCTTCCGGGAATGCCTTCGGGCTGAGCGGATTGAGAAATTCAAAACGTTTTGTAAAAAACGGTTTGACACGGAATTCGGGGTTGGATAGATAGCCGCCTCCGCCGACACCGGGCGTTAAGCGGTGGTGCTGCTGAGAGGCGGTTCTGGGAGCTTCGGCTCTGGGTCTTTGACATTGTTGATTTGGAAAGAGAAACGCAGGCGGCGGCGCTCTGGCGATGGACTGAAAAGGTTCATCTCGAACGCTGACAAATGCGGTCTCTTGAA